>JBAYRB010000033.1:0-10714 GCA_041676905.1 Spirosomataceae bacterium | reverse complement strand
TTGACACCATGACCCAAAAGTATAATTATGGGACTTACGGTATAAGCCCCTTCCTAAGGTGGTACAAAATGGTATTACCTCGGTTTTATGTATTTGCTCAACCTTATATAACCGCAAAGATTACAAGGCTAGCTGGTTCAACTGATTTAGAATCGGGGGACGGATCTGGTACTACCACTAATAATACCTCCCATGAATTTGGAGCCAGTTTAGGAGTAGTACCCGGAATCTCCTATCGAGTCGGAGAGAGGTTTGCATTAGAAAGTGATATTAATCTCTTTGGGCTAGACTTGACTTATAGAAACATAGGCAGTTCGGGGAGTAGTAGCCTGAGGTTGGGGTCCTACCTGTCTTCCCGGTTAAACAGTTTGTTCACTTTAAGGGCTGCGTTTTACCTAAATTAACCGAGAGCGATGAAAAAGTTGTTTACTCTTCTCGTATTAATAATGGTTGGAGGCCAATCATTTTCGCAAGTTGTCGGAAAAAAATTTATCAATGGAAGTTTCAATTTATTGGCAGCAAATGATCGCCTGAAAAACCTTGATTGGAATAATAATGCATTAGGCCTGGGGGCTGATATCGCCCTGGGAACATTTCACACGGAAGAACATGTTTCCGGTTGGCTGGTAGGTGCCTCCATATCGGCACGAAGCGATAGTTGGTCAAAAGATGTCTATCCCTGGGGGGATCAAGGAAATGGAATCGGGCATTTTTCCTTCAATGGTGGGAAATTCTGGCAATTTTACAGGCACATCACATCTCACTGGGGCCTATATGGCCAACATGACGTACGATTTGATTTCAGTAATACAAAACAATTTCAAAATGAAACGGTAGCGGAATATTCTCGTTCCATTTCACAAGAGTACCGGATAGGATTTACTCTCTCGGCGGGGACCTATTATCGGTTATCCGACAAATGGTGGTTTACCGCCTCCCTTGCGATGAGTAGCCCTCTCTACCTAGGCATGACCCATAAGAAGAGTGACTACTATAATTCCTCAGGGGAAATTTCCCATACATCTAAAAGCAATACTTTGACTTATCAACTGGCTCCAACCCTCCGATTGCCGTCGGTGAACCTTGGGATCACTTACTTTTTTAAGTGATACACAATAAATCGTTACAGAATCTTGAAAATGGGAAGGAAGTCAAGCCATAAGTTGGAGCTTTTGACCCATTTTCAAAATTGGATGTAAGTAATCACTTCACACTATCCAAATTGGTGAAAATTCGTTTTTCCGAAAAATTAGGTATCGCATAAAATTTACTATACGTTTCATATGCCTGCATTTTTCGGTAAAATCGCTCCCCAAGTTATACGTATAGCCCATATCGGTCAAAGTTCGAAATAGGATAAAAGTAAGCCCAAAGACTGATTAAAATCACCCAAAAAAGAAGATAAAAATGTCTTTTATTATCCATTGGCCTATTATATTTGTGACTCTCGTCGATTGAAATACAGAGGGTTATAAATAGTATAATTTGGGGGGTACTCGACTTTTGGAGTTACTTCCACCTATTCCGAAGATAAAAAAGTAACTGACCAATCTTTTAAAACAATGAAAGCGAAAGCCAGAACAATCCGCTCCATTTTATGGGCTATTATTGCCCTAACGGTAATGTCTAGTTGTAATCAACAAAAGGACGAAGAAAACATTTCCTCGAAGGCCGTCCATATGAAAGTAGACAGTCGTCCGGTGAAAGCTGAGCTTACGGCTCCTCCATTTGTTCCCAAACCTGTGGGAAATCGTGCGCCACAAAAACTGATTGTGGATATGGAAATTATCGAAGAGGAAGGTGATCTGGCTGATGGTGTACGTTACGTATTCTGGACTTTTGGAGGTACTGTACCCGGGTCTTTTATTAGGGGAAGGGTAGGGGACGTCGTCGAGTTCACATTGAAAAATCACCCTGACAACAAGCTACCACATAATATCGACCTACATGCCGTGACCGGTCAAGGGGGAGGTGCCGAAGCATCTTTTGTAGCCCCTGGGCAACAGAAAACCTTTAAGTTCAAACTGATCAATCCGGGGCTTTATGTATATCACTGTGCTACCGCACCCGTAGGGATGCACATAGCGAATGGTATGTATGGACTTATATTGGTGGAACCTGTTGGGGGATTACCACCTGTTGACCGGGAATATTACGTCATGCAAGGGGATTTCTATACCAAAGGGAAACATGGAGATCCCGGTCTACAGCCCTTTGATATGCAAAAAGCTTACGATGAGCACGCAGATTACGTCTTATTCAACGGAAAAGTGGGAGCATTGACCGGCGATGGTCGCCTGACTGCCAAAGTGGGTGAAACGGTTCGGTTGTTCGTTGGTAACGGTGGCCCTAACCTCGTATCTTCTTTCCACGTCATTGGTGAGATATTTGATAAGGTCTACATTGAAGGCGGAAGCGCGACCAACTATAACGTGCAAACAACCCTTATCCCCGCAGGTGGAGCTGCGATCGTCGAGTTTAAAGTGGAGGTTCCATCCAATTTGATATTGGTAGACCATGCCCTATTCCGTACGTTCAACAAAGGAGCATTGGGTGTTCTGGAAGTTACTGGAGAAGAAAATCCAGTAGTGTTTGAAGGAGAGGTGCTCGAAGGAATTTACCAACCGGAAGGACCTACCATTCAAAAAGTACCGGTTGAGACGGTGGCGGAAGCACCTGCTAAGGTATTGACAAAAGAGGAGAAAATGGAGCTGGGTAAAAAAGTCTATAACACCAGTTGTTTTGCTTGCCACTTGCCCAACGGAGAAGGATTGGCGAACGCCTTTCCCCCCTTGGCGAAGTCTGATTACTTGAATAAAAACGTAGATAAAGCCATTGATATCGTCCTACGGGGGCTTTCCGGCGAGATTACGGTCAATGGCCAAAAATATAACAGCCAAATGCCAGCACAGGTGTTGAGCGATCAGGAAGTTGCTAGTGTGTTGACCTTCATTTACAACAGCTGGGGCAACAATGGTACCGAATTTACCGAAGAACAGGTTAGAGCAAAACGTTAAACCATGCTAATGCGAGTGTCTGATTATAGGTTGTTTGTAGCTTTCCTTGCCATAGGCTTACCCGTATCGGCTCAGCAGGAAATAGCCCGGGTGGAAGGGGGACGGTTTTTACCAATGTACGGTTCTGTAAAAGAACAGATGGTGGAAATAAAGACTTTCGAAATGGACAAAAAACCGGTAACTAACAGCGAATTTCTCGCTTTTGTGAAGGAGAACCCTAAATGGAGAAAGTCAAAAGTTCCCCGTCTATTCGCCGACGAAGCTTATTTAAAGAATTGGCAAAGTGACCTCTCCTTTTCCCAGGCTATTGCGAATGCCCCCGTTACCAATGTGTCATGGTTTGCAGCGAAAGCTTATTGTGAGTGCCAGGGCAAAAGATTACCCACTACGAATGAATGGGAATTTGCTGCCATGGCCGGATACAAACAACCCGATGAACGAAAAGACAGTCTGTATACAGCTCGTATTTTAGCAGCTTATGAAACCCCAAAAACATATCTTAAAGCCGTAGGGCAAAACCAGCCCAATTATTGGGGGATTTACGACCTAAATGAGCTGGTTTGGGAATGGACTTCCGACTTCGCAAGTATAATGATTTCGGGCGAAAACCGAGATCAAGATCAACGCAGTCTCTTTTGTGGAGCCGGTTCCCAAATGCTACCGATTTAATGAATTATGCCGCATTCATGCGATACGCATTTCGAAACAGCATTCAAGCCAAGTTTACAATTACCAATCTTGGGTTCCGATGCGTAAAAAGTGCTGATCCCGCAATGTAGTAAACCCTAAGGCACAACAGTTTATTAAATTTTCACTCATGAAAAATTACTTTGTTTTATGCATAGGATTATGGTTGGCAGCCTGTGGTAGCGGTGGTGAAAAGGCAGCGGAAAACACGGGAACAATAGCCAGTGCCGAAGAAATTGACGGCATGTCAATCTATCAGTTAACCTCAACCTGGGAAACGCAAGACGGCCAAAATTTACAACTTCAAGACTTGGAAGGTGAAGTGTTGGCCGTAGTAATGATCTATACCTCCTGTAAAATCGCCTGTCCGCGCTTAGTCGCAGACATGAAAAATCTGGAAAAGAAAGTCGGATCTACTCCAAAACCCGTTCGATATGTTTTGGTAAGCATTGATCCCGAAACAGATACTCCCGAACGACTGAAATCCTTCGCCAGTGAAAATGGTATGGAAGGGGATCAGTGGTTGTTTCTACGAAGCAGCCAGGACAATACCCGTGAATTCGCGAATGTCATGGCCGTAAAATATGCACGCATCTCTCCGATCGACTTTTCCCATTCTAACATCATCTCCATTTTTGATACGCAAGGAACGATGATCCATCAAATGGAGGGTCTATCGGTCGATAATGAGAAGACAGTTGAAGTGATTTTAACAGCTGCAAAATGAAACCCTATTATTATGGCCTCATCCTAACGATAATATTTCCGTTATCAGGATTTGGCCAGGAACTGGATGTTCATGCCGATTTGCGACTTCGGTATGAATTTCGAAATGGTTATGGAACCTTACGACCCGACTCCGCAAAAGCCGCTCATTTTATTACCCAGCGTAACCGCATTAAAATTGATTATTCCGACGCTAAACTGAAGCTAAGGATTTCTCCTCAAAATGTAAGGGTTTGGGGTGATATGAGTCCCTCTCCTCAACGAAGCCTCGACATGCATTTTCATGAAGCATGGGCTGAATTAGCCGTAAATCGCTGGTTATCACTAAAGCTAGGCCGACAAGAATTGGACTATGCCGATGCTCGTATCCTCGGTAATGCCGACTGGGGAATGCAAGCGCGAAGCCATGATGTGTTTTTGGCACGACTGAAACCTGATACCCTGCAGGAATTCCATTTTGGGATGGCGATAAATGCACTCCGAGAAAGCAATTTTCAGGAAAACTATGGCGACAGAGGGTATTTCCGTACAATGCAATTCGGGTGGTATCATCTCAACACCAACAACCTTGTTCTCAACCTGATGATATTGAACCAAGGAATTCCCTATCCGCATAATCAAGGTGAGAGCCTGGCCTGGAATCAAACCTGGGGTGGGCGCGTAGTCCATAAAGAAGGGCGTTGGCACGGAGAACTTTCCTCCTACTTACAGACGGGAAAGCTGGGTACAATCACCTTAAATGCCTGGCAAATTGCGCTTTTGGGAAGCTGGGCTTTGCCCAATGGTTGGAAAGTCTTAACCGGGTACGAACGGATGTCGGGCCAAAAACCATCTAGTAACGGCTCCACGATTCGGAGTTTCACCCCCTGGTATGGTACCAACCATAAGTTTAATGGCCATATGGACTATTTTTATGTGGGAAACCATAAAAATAGTGTGGGGTTAGCTGATTACTACGTCTCACTCGAATGGCGAAAGTCACGGTTCTCCGCCCTGTTAACCGGCCATTATTTTGAGTCAGCCGTTGAGGTGGAAAACTTTGAAAGCAAGAAATTAGGACTGGAGATCGATGCAACACTCCGCTATTCTATTCGAAAAGATATTCAGTTTAGTGCGGGCTATTCCCAAATTAGCCCAACTACCTTACTAGAAACGATTAAAGGAACCAGGCAGAAAGGGGTAAACAACTGGGCTTTTGTGGCTTTGCACTTTCAGCCCAGGCTTTTCCACCATATTTTTCCTAAAAATTAATCCATTCTGACCAGGCGCCCACCGCGCAAAACCGGAATTTCGTCGTAAAGATCATGTTGAAGACAAAAAGAAATATCCTTATGGATGCCCAAACGTTGTAATCGACGCACGTGAGAAGACGAAGAGACAAAGGAAATCAGTTGATCTTTTCCTTGGTTGTATAGGCGTTGCGCCATCAGAGCACTATCTTCCATGATCATGTATTCATCCTTCAATGCCTCGGCTAATGCCCCGGCGAAGAGCGTATCTTCCAAATTAGGTCGCCCTTTCCAGGCGGCACAAAGGACCAATACGTCATAGGGTTCCTTCCTAAGGTAGTGAGTTAGTGCTCCAAGATTTAAAAATGCCCCAACCAAAACCTTCAATGCGGTACGCTTAGCTTTTGAAATAGCGAGCGTACCGTTGGTGGTGGTCATAGCGATGTTTTCGCCGATAAGTCGCTCGTCCATAAAACTGAAGGGTGAGTTGTTCAAATCAAACCCTTCTACTTTTTCAGCATTTCGTTCTGCCGCAGCGATATAGCCTTGATCTTGCAGAATTTTACATTCTTCTACCGTAGCGACTGGCGTGATGCTTTCAACTCCATGGGCTAGTCCCGTAACCATACAGGAGGTAGCACGAAATATGTCGGTCACCACGACGATGCTATTTTCTAATTGATGCAAATGAAGTAGGTCGGGAGACAGACAGACGTCGAATTTATTCATTTATCGTGGAAGGCAAATCGTATAAATTATTTCTTAGTTTTCAAGAAAGGCAGACGTGTTACTTCGGCTTTCAGGAATCTTTCACGGATTTTCACGAAGACTTCCGTGCCTGGTTTGGTATATTCAAGGGGTAGGTAGCTCATCGCGATGCCCTTTCCGAGGGTTGGTGATTGTGTACCTGAAGTTATGGTACCAATGACCTCCTGCGAAGCATTGGTTATTTCATACGGTGGTCTGGGGATTCCTCTCTCGAGCATGGTAATACCAACCAGTTTCCGAGTGAGACCATTTTCTTTTTGTGCGCTTAACAGTTCCGAAGAAATAAATTGCTTGTTGAATTTTGTGACCCATCCCAGCCCTGCTTCCAGCGGTGAAGTGGTATCATCTATATCGTTGCCATACAAGCAGTATCCCATTTCGAGCCGTAGGGTATCCCGCGCTCCTAGTCCTACCGGTTTAATTCCGAACTCCTTTCCGGCTGCGAAAATAGAGCTCCAGAGTTCCTCTGCATATTGTTTAGGAAGGTATAATTCGAACCCACCTGCTCCCGTATATCCTGTAGCAGAAATTGTAATATCTCGGATTCCTGCAAAAGTCCCCTTAGCGAAGGTATAATAAGCCATTTCATTCAAAGGGATATCGGTGATTTTTTGTAGGGTATCGATAGCTTTCGGCCCTTGTACAGCAAAAAGACAGGTTTGATCCGAAATATTGGTGAGTGTGACATTTTCTGTTTTATGGCGAGAAATCCAATCCCAATCCTTGTCGATATTGGAAGCATTAACCACCAACATATAGTCATTGCTGCCCCTGCGGTAAATCAGTAAATCATCGACAATTCCACCCGATTCATTAGGGAAATAGCTGTATTGCACTTTCCCGTCAGTGAGTACAGAAGCATCGTTTGCTGAAATGTATTGGATGAAATCGAGAGCTCCCGGCCCTTGAACCAGGAATTCTCCCATGTGCGAAACGTCAAAAACACCCACACTGTTACGTACGGTATGGTGTTCTTCTAAATCGGAACTATAACGGACAGGCATTTCAAACCCACCGAAGGGGGTCATTTTAGCTCCTAGGGCTACATGGAGAGCGTGTAAAGGAATACGTTTCATGTTTTCTATTTATTGAAATATGCCAATAATCTGACCGTTTGATACCATGTGGATACCGGAGATTATCATAAAGGCACAAAGGTACGGAAATGAGCGCAAATACCGGCCGATTTAGTTGGGTTGTACGTGGTTTTACAGCGAGAAATCGTCAAGGATACGATCAGGGAATAGAGAATCCTGAAAAGAAAAAGTACAAATTGGAATAATCGTACATTGTTTACGGGGAGTCTGTTGGGGTTAAAAGTAGGTTGAGCCAAATAATTTCTTAAATTTGCACGCGATCAAATGGTATTGATCACATATTTTCAGAAGCACTAGCCTAGTAAAAGAAAGTGGATATTTTTGAGAAATTGCGCAATAACTGGGGAGCCATAGGTTCTTCCGTACAGTTAGTTAATGGTCATCACTATTTTTCGTTCCCTATGCTCGAAGGAGAGCTGGGTCCAAGAATGAGGTTTAAGGGTAAGGAAGTGTTAAACTGGAGCCTCAACAATTACCTAGGATTAGCGAACCATCCCGAAGTGAGAAAAGCCGATGCAGAAGCAGCGGCAGAATGGGGACTGGCCTATCCGATGGGCGCTCGTATGATGTCGGGTAATACCGAGTTACACGAACTGTTTGAAAAGGAACTGGCAACTTTCGTAGGGAAGACAGATGCATTTCTATTAAACTATGGTTACCAGGGCGTTGTGTCAATTATTGAGAGTCTTGTCGATCATCGAGATGTGATTGTCTACGACGCAGAATCACATGCTTGTATCATTGACGGAATACGCTTACACAAGGCAAAAATGGGTACTTACTATAAGTTCACCCATAACGATATGGAAAGTCTTGAGGTAAACCTGAAGCGGGCGTCCCGGCTTGCCGAAGAAAAAGGTGGCGGCGTATTGGTGATTACCGAAGGCGTGTTTGGTATGTCAGGGAAAGTAGGTGACCTGAAGTCTATCATTGAATTAAAAGCAAAATACCCCTTCCGTCTGTTTGTCGATGATGCACATGGGTTCGGAACGATGGGGCCTACCGGAGGTGGTGTGGGTGAATTACTGGGCGTCCAAGACGGGATCGACCTGTATTTCTCCACGTTTGCGAAATCAATGGCCGCTATTGGAGCGTTCGTTGCGAGTAACGACCCCGAAATTATCATGTATCTGAAATATAATATGAGGTCTCAAACCTACGCCAAAGCGCTACCCATGCCCTATGTTGTAGCCGGTAGGAGAAGACTTCAACTGATCAAGGATCATCCGGAGCTGAGAGAGAAACTTTGGGAAAATGTGAGAGCGTTACAGCAAGGTTTGAGAGATCGAGGCTTTGACATAGGAGATACACAGTCACCCGTAACCCCCGTCTTCTTACAAAGTGAGGGCGGTGTACCCGAAGTAACTCGTATGGTACGTGACCTCCGCGAGAACCTGGGTGTCTTCTGTTCAATCGTTGTATATCCCGTCGTCCCTAAAGGGCAAATCATGTTGAGATTAATACCGACCGCTGCCCATAGCTTAGACGATGTAGCTTATACGCTCGATGCATTTAGCCTCTTGGCTGAGAAACTCGCCAATCGAGAATATCAGTTTGACCAAGTAAAACAAGAAGCTTAATTCGCTGAAATATTATTAAAAGTGGCTCTATGGTAAGTAGGGCCACTTTTTTTTACGCCTTTAAAATCCATTATTTTATAAGTGCTTGACATACAGGTAGTTAGAAATTTGGGCGAAAAAATCTGGATTTTTATCAGTGTTTTTTTAATAATTTCAATTGGTCGATAATTTTAAATTGCTAAATTTCGACCATAACGCCTTTTTTTAGGGGTTTAGGCCATATTTTTCAACTAAACAATCTTTAATTACCATGGGAAGATTTGAAGAAGTAAAAAACTTAGTGATGTCTCTGGAAGGAGATTTTGATAAGTTCTATAACAAGAACAATCAAGCAGCTGGCACTCGTGTTCGTAAAGGGCTTCAAGATCTAAAAAACTTGTCTCAGGAAATCCGTACAGAGATTCAGAATATAAAGAACCAAGGCTAAGCCCTTACACTTTAACCTACACCAGTAAAAAAGGAATTAAAAAAGGCACTCCCGGATCCTCCCAGGGTGCCTTTACTTTTTAAAAAATCCGGCTTAAAACTTCTCTGTATTCATCAGCGTCGCAATTCCAGTCGTACATTTCTTGCCCGTTTCTTTATTTTTTATTTCGCCTTTAATTCGGGCAACGTGTTTCTGCGGGTCGATACTTTCGATGGTGAAGATGGCGACGTAGTCGGTATCGACAAACATGGGACGTAGAAACTCGAGGGTCTGCCCCAAATACACGGATCCGAACCCGGGATAGATGGTTCCAAGTACCTTAGTAAATACACTGGCACCCAACATACCGTGGATGATAGGCTTTTTAAACGGGGTACCTGCTGCAAACGCTGCGTCGAGGTGAAGGGGATTGTTGTCGCCGGTTACTTTCGCAAAATCTTCGACATCGGTTTGGGAAAACCGGAATTCATGAGAAAAAGTTGATCCTGGTTCAGCTTTGATATTCATTGTTTTTATCTATTCAATTCCACCAATCCATTTTTTAATAGGTTTATAAAAAAGCAATAGGAGTAATCCAAAACCCGCCGATACTAGGAAAACCTGGTTGAATAAGAAGGGCATTTGCGCCACATTTTCTTCATCGAAATTTCCTGCAAATAGTCCAGACATCAGGTTACCGAGGGAAGCGGCTACAAACCAAATTCCCATCAACTGGCTTACATATTGCTTGGGAGCTAATTTAGTAAAGGTACTTAGTCCGACCGGACTGATACACAGTTCACCGAGCGTATGAAGAAGGTAGGTTGAAGCTAGAAAAAGTGGGGTAACCAGCTCACCTTTAACAGCTTGTTGTGCGCCGAATTTCATCACTAAGAAACCGGATGCCAACAAGAATAACCCCATCGCAAATTTGACGGGTATGGATGGATTGATATTGCGTTGGGCAAGGAAAATCCAAAGGGATGCAACCACTGGAGCCAGGGTTACGATGAAAACGGGATTAAAGTTTTGAAACCAGCTGGACGGGAATTCGAAATTTCCTAAGGTTCGGAATGTATGGCGCTCCGCAAAAATCTGGAAGGAAGTACCCGCTTGTTCAAAACCCGACCAAAACAATGCAGCGACAAAGAAGAAAATGATAAGTACCCCCACCCGTTTCTTTTCGGTTCTGTCGAGTCCGCCT
>JBAYRB010000032.1:0-10761 GCA_041676905.1 Spirosomataceae bacterium | reverse complement strand
TTTTGGATCGTCCTTTTTCTTGGCCAAAAATATAGATGTATATAAACAGTGCGGCGATCATCGCTGGGGGGACTCCTTGCGGTTTACCGAAAGGTACCATTCCTAAAAAAAATCCGATAAGGAGCCAATCGTACCATTTTCGCCGATCAGGAAAAGCCCAAACCTTGGAGAAGAACATGAGGGCTACGGCCAAGGCAGCTACACACCAAAATTCACTGGCCTGGTGAGTGAAATCATCCCGCTGCCCCCATGCAAAAAAAGCTAGCAAGGGAACTGTACTTGCAATTGCCGTATCCCTACCCAGGGTATTCCTTACGATGATAAAATGAGAAAGTGAAATTATCCCCAATAGGATGGTAAGCAAGAGATGGGAAACCACATAGTCGAGCGGCACGCCTAACCAATGGGGCAAATAAAAAACATAGGCATTTAGAGGGCCATTCGTCGTAAAGTCAATACCTTTCCAAGGCGTAGGAAAGCGTATCAGAGTCAATGCATGGGCAATGGTTTGTGCCTCATCGACGTTCATGACTTGGTTATAAAGTATAGATGGCAGTCTGACAATCGCAGTAATACCCACGAGTATCCAAAGCCATTTCGACTTTATGGGTAAGCCCTCAGACCACTCTTTTAATATTCTCCATGAGGTAAGGAGAAAAATTAGGATAAATGGGATGAGCCAGACCACAGTTTTCTTATTTAAATTTTGTGGATGGTTTTAATAAGAAAGGTGCATTTCCAATATTATACTCCAATTACCCAGTCAAGCCCGCTTAAAACCCAATCCGTTGCCTATCTTTTTGTGTTTCGAGCAATGATTTGAGACGCGATTCCAGAAGTTTGTTTCGAAAAATCAAAACTGTATTTTCTCGATTTAGTCGTCGGTTTTCGGCTAATAGCTCGTCAATTGTTGGACCTTGTTCTAATCCTAACAGGTTTTCCAACGGTACTTGAAAGATGGTAGCGATGGCGCCCAATCGCATCAATGTTATTTCTGTTTTACCTCTTTCCAAATCTCCATAGGCGGTCGTGGAGATCCCAAGCGCATCCGCCATGTTCTCTTGCGAAAGTCCCTTATTCTGGCGAATTTGCCGGAGTCGGTTGGGGAGATGTCTGATTAGATCCATTACTTTATCTGACATTTTAACAGTTTTTCTGACAACAACTTCACAACATATCTTGCATTTTTGTAAACACAACCTCAGGCATATTATTTTAATTCAAAATTTAAACCATTCATTAAATAAAACAATATGGATTTCGGAAAAGAATTTAGAAAATATGCGGTTAAGCATTTGGGTATGAATGGCCTTACCGTGGATGGCTATGTAAATCATACCGTTGAGAACATGACTCGTGCTGTAATAGAAGAGCGTCCCATGAACTTCAGGGAGGTGGATGTGTTCTCACGTTTAATGGCTGACCGTATCATTTTCATGGGTACGGCGGTAGACGATAATATCGCCAACATTGTAGTCGCGCAGTTGTTATTCCTCGAATCTGCGGACGCTAAAAAGGATATTTTGATGTACATCAACAGTCCTGGTGGGTCGGTTTACGCAGGACTGGGAATTTATGACACGATGCAGTATGTACGTCCCGATGTGGCTACAGTTGTGACCAGCTTAGCAGCTTCAATGGGAGCAGTCCTACTTGCCGGAGGGGCTAAAGGTAAACGTTCAGCCCTACCCCACGCACGTGTGATGATCCACCAACCTTCGGGAGGTGCGCAAGGCCAATCGGTGGACATTGAAATCACGGCGCGGGAAATCGTCAAGTTAAGAGAAGAGTTGTATACCATCCTCGCAAACCACACCGGACAGACAAAGGAGCAAATTGAACTGGATTCGGATCGCGACAAATGGTTCCGGGCTGAAGAAGCTAAAGCCTACGGATTGATCGATGAAGTACTAACACGAGAAAAATAAACGTATCTTTGTTTTAGTAACTTCTATTTCGGGGACGGAGGAATATCCGTCCCCACACTATACTTTAAGAATGAATAAAAAACGATGGATTTTTAGAGATCCGCTTCGGGCACCTCAACTGTCTGACCGGGATCGGTTGGCCAATGAACTCAATATTTCCCTTCCACTAGCAGAACTATTGGTCCAACGCGGGATAGATTCTTTCGATAAAGCACGCCATTTCTTTCGACCCAAGATGGAGGATCTACACGATCCCTTCCTCATGAAAGATATGGATAAAGCGGTGAACCGCCTCCAACAGTGTATTACCCAAAATGAGCGTATCCTGGTCTACGGCGACTACGACGTAGATGGAAGTACAGCCGTGGCAGTATTTTACGATTTCTTCCGAAAGATCCATTCGAACATCGATTATTATATACCCGATCGGTACACCGAAGGGTATGGCGTATCGTGGCAAGCCATTGACTACGCCGAAAAAAATCAGGTTGACCTGATCGTGACCCTTGACTGCGGAATTAAATCAATCGATAAAGTGGAAGAAGCGAAACGTCGTGGGATCGATGTAATCGTTTGCGATCACCATCTCCCAGGTGAAGATCTTCCTCCGGCTGTGGCTATATTGGATCCTAAAAGAAGCGATTGCGCTTATCCTTTCAAAGAATTAACCGGTTGTGGGATTGGCTTCAAACTGATTTCCGCCTATAGCCTTAAAGTCGGTATTCCCCTCGATGTCGCACATGCGTATCTGGATCTGGTTATGATCAGTACAGCCGCTGATATCGTACCCATTGTGGGCGAAAATCGTATTCTTGCCTTTTACGGACTTGAACAACTCAATAATCAGGAACCCAGACCGGGGATAAAAGCCCTATTGCAGGTGGCAGGTCTGAAATGGGGTGAATTGAACATCAATAACATTGTCTTTGGACTAGCACCTCGAATCAATGCAGCCGGACGTATTCAACATGCACGTGAAGCTGTCAATTTATTAATCACCAAGGACCCTGAAATGGCGGCCCAGATCGCCGACCAAATCAATAAATATAACAGTGATCGACGCAATTTCGATGCCTCCATAACCGAACAGGCTCTGGAAATGATTACCAGTGATCCCGAATTGAGAGAAGCGCGAAGTACGGTTCTTTACCATGAATCCTGGCATAAAGGCGTGATCGGCATCGTCGCCAGTCGTTGTATTGAACATTTTCACCGGCCTACCATCATTTTTACCCACTCCAATGGGAAAGCAACTGGTTCAGGTCGCTCGGTACCGGGATTCGACCTTTATGAGGCCATCGAAGAATGTGCCGACCTGCTCGTCCAATTCGGTGGTCATACCTTCGCGGCTGGGATGACCCTAGAAATTGAAAAAATAAACGATTTCAGACTTCGCTTTGAAGAGGTTGTTCGAAAACGCATTACACCCGAGCAGCTTATCCCTTGTATCGAAATCGATCTTCAGTTAAATCTATCAGACATCACCCCCAAATTTTATAACATACTCCGGCAAATGGCACCCTTCGGCCCGGGAAATATGACGCCAAACTTTGTTTCTTACGACCTGCAACTGACAAGGCCTCCCTACGTGATGAAAGAAAAACACCTACGTTTGGAAGTCTCCCAAAATGGCGCAACCCCACTTACAGCCGTCGCTTTTGATGCCGCTGAACATCTCGAAAACTTCAATAGCCGAAAATCATTTGCACTCTGCTATACAATTGAGGAAAATGTTTTTCGCAACCAACGCTCCTTACAATTAATGGTAAAAGATATACATTGGTAGAAAAAAATAGCGTAACCCACATCATTTTGAACTATACCTAGAATTTGTCCATAGGATTTGTAGACTATTGCGTAATAGGGTTTGATTTCGGTCATTTATTAAAGATATTTGCACCGTCTTGTTCAATTCTCAGCCCATTCATCATTAGATGACCGTTTTTCACAATGCTGCTCGCTGTTCTTCCGGTCGAAAATCCGGTCAGAAAGTTATGCAACTTCAGGCAGTACCTCCGGTGAACGGTCAATTTGACCTACGGACGGAGTGACATGGAAATAGGTTTACTAGTTGGCATCCCCTTACTGACATTTCTTATCCTGAGTACCTTGGATAAGAAACATACTCGTATGGCAGGGAGCATGGCATGCCTCTCTACACTGGTTGGACTAGTGATCAGCATCGGGTTGTGGAACCAAAACCTCTCCCTCGCGTTACCATGGATTGAGTTGGGCTCTTTTCAACTCCCTATCAACCTACAGAGCGACCCCCTCAATGCCTTTATGCTCCCTATGGTTCATGGAATCGCCTTATTGGTACAAATCTATTCAACCCAATACATGAAAGGCGACCCTAATTATACGGGTTACTTCGCTTATATACAGCTTTTCATTTTCTCGATGGTTGGAATCGTATTAGGGGGAAATCTCCTAGTGATCTATATTTTTTGGGAATTGGTAGGTCTTTCTTCCTACCTTTTAATCGGATTTTGGCATACAAAACCACGACCGGTTTGGGCTGCGCAAAAAGCGTTTATTCTGAATCGAATTGGCGATGCAGCATTTTTATCGGGCATCCTTCTCCTGATTTATTACACGGGGACCGTCGAACTTTCCGAATTGAAAATGTCCATCGCAACGATAGAACCCTCGATGTTAACGGTCATAGGCCTCTTGCTGTTTGGGGGTTGCGTGGGCAAATCGGCTCAATTTCCCCTATCCGCTTGGCTACCCGATGCGATGGAGGGCCCCACGCCTGTTTCAGCTTTGATCCATGCGGCAACCATGGTGGCAGCCGGTATTTTTCTCATGGCCCGAATCGCCTTTTTACTTACGCCCACAGCAGAGATCGCCATAGCGGTCGTTGGGCTTATCACTATGGTGGATGGTGCCCTAAGAGCATGTTTGGCCTGGGATATTAAGAAAGTTCTAGCCTATTCCACCCAATCGCAATTAGGGCTCATGGTGGTCGCAATTGGCTTGGGCGCCTGGCCCTTGGCCTTATTCCATCTGTTCACCCACGCATTTTTCAAAGCTGGACTGTTCTTGTCGGCTGGGTCCGTAATCCACGCAATGTCTCCCAAATCCAGTATCGGTTTTGATCCACAGGATATGCGTAATATGGGCGGACTAAAAACTTACATGCCCATCACATTCCTATCGTATCTACTATGTGCTGCGGCATTGATTGGTTTGCCCCTCACGACAGGCTTTTTATCAAAAGACGCAATTTTCCTTGCCATTCTCACGAAAACAGAGGCTTGGGGCTCGGGAGCCTATCTTCTCTTGATGCTATCTATTGCGTCGGCTGCACTTACAGCCTATTATATGACTCGGCAGGTGGTGTTAGTTTTTTGGGGAAAAGCTCGTTACGACCAAAACCTCATTTCACCTCACGAATCAGGCATTCGGATGACACTACCTATGTCGATTCTATCGGTAGGTTCGCTATTTTTTGTTTTTTCCCTTCATCCTTGGGATGCTACCTCAGGGTGGTTGGTAAAACATTTAAATTTTCCAGCTTTGCCCCATGTAACCCTTGTTCCGCTCATTACCCTGCTTCTTTCTGGCGTTGGCATCTTATGGGCGGCCAAAAAGATAAGGATTATAGATAATGGTTTCAAAACCAATACACGTCTTCGACTTAACTTATCCCTATTGAGAGACTATCAGGAAAATCAACGCTATACTCATTTCTTTGTAAAACCTTTTCAATGGGTTGCAAACGGAATCAAAAATATCGAAATATACCTCATCGATGGACTAGTCTATTTCTTTGGTTTACTTTTAATTAAACTTTCAGAACTTTCGGATTGGTCAGACCGAAAAATTGTCGATGGAACTGTTAGAAATATTGCAGCCTTGACAAGACAAGGAGGGTACTGGATGAAATCGCTGCAAAATGGTAAAATACAATCCTATTATACAATGACCTTCATAAGCCTGATCCTGTTAATTATTTGGCTCATAGCAGGTTATATATAAGATATTAAATCGAATATGCTGGATAAATACCTGGTAACGTTACTAATATTCACCCCCCTAGCTGGTTCCCTAATAAGTCTATTTATCAGGGAGAATGCAGGAATATTACGCAAATTCACGATTGGGGTATTGGTGCTCGAATTGGTCTGGGGCTTGTTACTGCTCTCAGCCTATCAGACCGCTAATCCGTCGCTTCAATTAACCCAAACCACCGACTGGATAACCCTTGATTTAGGTTCGCTCGGGCGGGTTTCCATTGACTACGCAGTCGGGGTTGACGGATTAAACCTGGCTCTTACCTTGCTCGCAGTTTTCGTTTTGCTGATTGGTGCAGTTAGCAGTTGGGGCATACAACACAAAACCAGAAGTTATTTCAGCCTCTATTTACTTTTATCAGGAAGTATCATTGGTTGTTTTCTAGCACAGGATTTTTTCCTTTTCTACCTATTTTTTGAATTCATGCTCCTCCCCATGTACTTTCTGATTGGGCTATGGGGAGGTGATCGGCGGGAATATGCAGCCATCAAGTTTTTTGTCTATACGTTTGCAGGGTCCCTTCTTATACTCATAGCAATGATCGGCCTATATTTGTCGGCAATCGATCCTGTCGAGACCGCCGTTTTGTTGGGTTTAATACCGGATCACGGATCCGCTACCCCCGAAATAATCAGGTCCGTCCAACAACTACTCGCCAATGGCGAAATTGCCCCGGAAAAACTAACACATACATTCCGATTTGAATACTTGATTAGTCCTGAAAATTATGTTCCCGGCACACTTTTGCACCCGGAAACCACCGCTTCGTTCGCCGGAATAAATTTAAGAACCCTCGCATTTTGGTTTTTATTTATCGGATTTGCTGTGAAACTCCCCATCGTGCCGGTCCACACCTGGCTTCCGGATGCCCACGTAGAAGCACCTACACCTATTTCCGTGGTATTGGCGGGCATACTTCTAAAGGTCGGGGGTTATGGGTTGATTCGGGTGGTTGACGGCTTTTTTGCAGCAGAAGCTTTTTCAAACGCTGTTCCACTTGCCCTTTTGGGAGCTATTTCAATTGTCTACGGAGGTTTTAACGCTCTTGCACAGTTCGACTTCAAAAAGATGATCGCTTATAGCTCAGTCTCACACATGGGCTTTGTTGTGCTGGGTACTGCAGCATTCAACGCCCAAGGTATCAACGGAGCTATTTACCAAATGGTCAGTCACGGGGTATCGTCTGCCATGCTATTTCTAATTGTTGGCGTTGTCTATGAAAGGGTGCACGACCGCAGAATCGACCATTTCAGAGGACTTGCTCACACCATGCCCAAGTATACCATCATGACAGGAATTGCTTTTTTCGCAACGCTAGGCTTACCCGGATTTTCGGGGTTCGTGGGAGAACTGTTCACCTTAATGGGCGGTTTTGGCGCTGCCCAAATACCTGGTTGGATCCCCGGCCTGTCAATGCTCGGTATAATATTGGCAGCGATGTATTGTCTGTGGACCTACCAACGCATGTTTTTCGACAAATTTTGGTACTACGGGGATGAAAAAAAACTGACCGATTTGACCCAGCGCGAACTAATCCTATTCACCGTATTAGCACTTTCGACGCTCATTTTAGGCCTTTTCCCAAACCTGATTTTTAATACGACTCAGTCTACGGTCGGATTGTGGTTGGACACTGTCCGTTTTACGAATTAATCACACCGAGTTCTCTTCCAACCTTGGCAAAAGCAGCGACCGCTTTTTCGATATGCTCGGTTGTATGCGCCGCCGATAATTGGACACGGATACGTGCTTTCCCGTGAGGTACGACTGGATAAAAGAAACCCACCACATAAATGCCTTCTTGTAACAACCTGGCTGCGAATTCCTGGGCTAAATTCGCATCGTACAACATAACCGGTACTATGGGATGCTCTCCAGGCAAAATAGTGAAGCCTGCCGAAGTCATTTTCGATCTGAAATATTGGGTATGACTTGCCAGTCGGTCCCGCAACTCAGTTGTAGACGATAAAATTTCAAGTACTTTAATGGATGCGCCGATGATAGAAGGTGCTAGTGTATTAGAAAAAAGATAAGGTCGGGAGCGCTGCCGTAGCAGTTCGACAATTTCTCGGCGTGCCGCAGTAAACCCTCCGGATGCCCCACCCAAAGCCTTGCCATAGGTCCCGGTAATGATATCGACACGGCCCATTACATTCTTCAATTCGTGGGTTCCTCTACCACTTTTACCCATAAATCCGGTGGCATGGCATTCATCAATCATCACCATCGCTCGATATTGATCGGCAAGGTCACAGATCTTATCCAGTTGCGCTATGGTACCATCCATAGAGAAAACGCCATCGGTCACAATTAAAATTCTTCTCGAGCCCGCTGCCGCTTTTAGTTGGACTTCGAGATCCTCCATATCGTTGTGCTTATAACGGAATCGTTTGGCTTTGCAAAGTCGAATTCCGTCAATGATGGAAGCGTGGTTAAGCTCATCTGAAATGACAGCATCCTGATCGTTTAAAAGAGGTTCGAAAACTCCCCCATTCGCATCAAATGCGGCTGCATAAAGAATACAGTCTTCCATCCCTAAAAACTCGGCTGTTCTACGCTCTAATTCCTTGTGTATATCTTGGGTACCACAAATAAATCTCACAGACGACAACCCAAATCCATGCGATTTTATCGCTTGGATACCAGCCTCGATTACATCGGGATGGGAGGATAAACCCAGGTAATTATTAGCACAAAAATTCAGGACTTTTTGCCCACCCTTCACTTCTATTTCAGCCGATTGAGGAGTTAGGATGACTCGTTCTTTTTTGTACAGACCCGCTGATTTCAACGCTTCCAGTTCCGCTGCCAAACTATTTTTTAAGTGCTCAAACATGTATTCTGAATTATTAATTTTTATGAAACTACCCTGCGATGGGTGTAGAATGGTATTTCAATTCCAGGTGGTATAACATATCCCTCGTCATGGCGGACAGATCAAAACGCGGTTTCCAATTCCAATCTCTGCGAGCTGCACTGTCATCGATACGTTCTGGCCATGATTCAGCTATTTGTTGACGAAAGTCGGGTTTATATTCAATGGCAAATGTGGGTATTATCTTTCTGATTTCTTGAGCTATCTCCCCTGGTGAAAAGCTCATTCCTGCTAAATTATAGGACGTTCGCACCGTAATTTTTGCTGCAGGTGCCTCCATTAATTTTATTGTTGCACTAAGTACGTCGTCCATATAAATCATCGGCAACACCGTGTCAGCTTTTAAAAAACACGTAAACTTTTCACCCTGAATGGCTTTATGGAAAATTTCAACTGCGTAATCGGTCGTCCCACCCCCTGGTAAAGATTGATAACCAATCACTCCAGGATAACGCAAGGAGCGAACATCCAACCCGTATTTAATGTAATAATAATTCGACCAATTTTCACCCGCAGTTTTGCTAATACCATAGACTGTCGACGGTTGCAGGCTGACTTCCTGCCCCACGTTATAGCGTTCAATATTTTTGCCAAATACGGCAATCGAACTTGGAAAAAAGACCTTCTGAACCTTTTCAATCCTTGCCACTTCCAGGATATTCAAAAAAGACTGGGTGTTAAGATGCCAGGTGGCTAAGGGATTCTCCTCTCCCTTTGCTGACAAAACGGCTGCTAAATGATAAACGATCTTGATCCGATGGCGTTTGATCACATCGTTCACGGCCGATGCATCCAGAGCATCTAAAATTTCGAATGCAGTAGGATGAGGTTCCAGGGGGTGACGTATATCCGTCGCAATCACATTCGCGTGTCCATAAACAGCTCCTAAATGTGAAACCAGGACGGTCCCCAACTGGCCATTCGCTCCCGTAACGAGAATTTTGTCAATAGCCATAATGGATGAAAGAAAATAAGAGGGTGGATCAGACCACCCTCATAGTTTTTTGATGAAGTTTTCTAGCAATATTTACGAGTAAAATTAATATATCTAATATTTTATTACTACACTATACCCATTTTTTAGTAATTATTCCTTTATTTTATCGAATTGAAAGAAATTTTAGCTTTGTAAATTATTTCCTTTACACCAATTCAGAAAATCCTACGGATATGGATACGTTAGATGAAATTGACCGTGCCATTCTTAAGTTATTGCAGCGGGATGCGAAACAAACGACCAAGGAAATAGCAGCTTCCTTGCACTTAACAGTTTCGCCTGTATATGAGCGCATCCGAAAGCTCGAGTCGCAGGGGTACATTCAGAAATACGTAGCCATCCTCGACCAAAAGAAGATTGGTCGGCCTATTACGGCGATTTGCCAGGTTTCAATGCGCTATCACAACGAAGCCTTTATTGAAAATTTTGTGAATGAAATACAACACTTAGATGAAGTCCAAGAATGTTATCATATGGCAGGACAAGTCGATTTCATTTTAAAAATCAATGTTAAAAGCCTGGAAGACTACCACGACTTTGTCCGATATAAACTGTCGAAAATCGAGAATATAGGGGTGCTCAATAGCACGTTTGTTTTAAAGAATGTGAAACATACTTCCGAATTCCATTTTTAGCGGTTACAACCTACATCGCTATCGTTTTTAGATTTCGATCCAGAGTGCAGGACGGAGGCCTCCCGCATTTTTCGGTGTTCCAAACACCCCGTTACCTCTAACATAAACCTGTCCCTTAGCGGTTACGCTGGCAGCCGTTTTTGAATAATAACCGGGTGAACGCAGCCGCCACCATTGGGCTTCACCCCGATATTTTGCTATGCGCCGTTCATTGTTTTCATCATCTATCATCCATCGCTGTGCCCCCCTGTCACTCAACTTGGACGTGCTATCCCCAAAATAGCGGCAAACTTCCTCAAGACTTAA
>JBAYRB010000031.1:0-11019 GCA_041676905.1 Spirosomataceae bacterium | reverse complement strand
GCCTCCCATTCCTTGCTATATTCCAAAACACTCCACAAATTTTGGTCTCGAGCCATATTAACCTGTAGGAGATAAATTGCATTTAAACAATTGTTTACCTGAGTCTTTGCAGTTTGTATTTCTCATAAAGTAGGGCTGCCCCTTTCTCTCGGTGGAATCCAACGTGTCAGAATCCATTTGGAGAATGAGGCAGCCCCTAGTATACTAAAGATGGCTGTACTTATACGTTAATTTCGGAGGCAGCTTCCTGATCCACAAACCAATACAATGTACCGGTAATGGGTTGGATAATTTGTGAAGGATAGAGATTCACATTGGATTCGCCTTCGAGTACGTTTTGGAGCATTTTTGCTTTATTTTTACCCGTAGCCATAAATACCACCTTACGAGCTTTGTTGACCACAGGAGCGGTCAGGGAGATGCGGTACATCGACTGGCTGTCGAGATAGAATGAGCTCACCCATTTCTCCTTTTCTTGAATGATTTCTGTTCCCGGAAACAGCGACAATGTATGGCCATCATCCCCCATACCCAGAAGAACGAAATCAAAGGTTTCCCCTTCCTTCGTAAAGTAGGAATGTAAGATAGTTTCGTAGTGTTGGGAAGCTTCTTCATGTGGTAAGTCGGTTCTCATAATGTGAATGTTTTCCTTCACTACCGGCACATGATTTAAAAGCTCTTCAAAAGCCATCTTTGCGTTGTTGCGATCGTCTTCAAAAGGGACAAATCGTTCATCCCCCCAGAAAAAATGGATTTTATCCCAAGGAATACTGCTACGGTAAGGTTCTGTTGCCAGTAACTGATACAATGCTTTGGGCGTACTACCGCCTGACAATACCAAGGTATACCGGTCTTTGGAACGCAGCGTCTCCTCTATATCGTACTTCAACAAGTCAGCAACACGCTTGCTCAAATCCTTAACATCAACAGCTACCTGAATTTCCATCCTCTTATTTTTTATCTTTTGGTTGTAAAACATTTACCCAGAATCGACCATCGCGATTGATGAGTTCATCTGCGGCTGCTGGCCCCCAACTACCTGGCGCATAATTGGGAAAATCCTCAGCAGGGGTTGATTCCCAATAATCAAGAATAGGCATAATAACCTCCCAAGCTGCTTCGACCTGGTCTCCTCGCATAAACAGGGTAGGATCTCCTTCCAAGGTATCGAGTAACAGGGTTTCGTAAGCTTCCGGTGCATGGTCGCCGGCAGAGTTGTAATCAAAGGTCATTTCAACCGGGTCCATATTCCAGGTTTGTCCCGGTCTTTTCACCTGAAACCGAATTCGAATATCCATATTCGGTTGAATACTGATCGTCATTCGGTTGGCACGCCAATCGCCCACCGCTTCATTAGGGAAAGTATTATGCGGTGGAGATTTGAACTGGATGATGACATGGGTTTCCTTCATTTGAAGGCTTTTGCCGGTACGGACGTAAAAAGGAACCCCTTGCCAACGCCAATTATCAATAAAGAAGCGAGCCGCTGCATAGGTCTCCACATAGGAAGTCTTGGAGACACCTTTTTCATCGCGATAAGCAATTACCTTCTTCCCGTTGTTTTCTCCGGCACCATATTGGCCCCGCACCGTATTTTCAACTACTTCCTTAGGATTAAATCGGCGTAATGCATTGAGTACATCTAGGTTCTTGTTTCGGATTTCGTTGGCGTCGAAAGAAACAGGGGCTTCCATGGCAATCATGCACAGAATTTGAAGAATATGGTTTTGAACCATATCTCGCAGCGCCCCTGACTGTTCGAAATAACCTCCACGACCCTCAATACCCACACTTTCGATGGCCGTAATTTGTACGTGGTCGATGTAATTCCGATTCCAAAGAGGTTCAAAAAGCGCGTTTGAAAAGCGCAATGCTAATATGTTCTGAACAGTTTCCTTACCCAGGTAATGGTCGATTCGGAAAATCTGTTCTTCGGCAAAAAGTGATCTCAACTGTGCGTTGAGTTCTTTTGCGCTTTTTAAATCGTGACCAAATGGTTTTTCAACCACAATTCGAGTCTTGGTACGATCCGCACAGAGTTCTAATTGGCCTAAATTGGCGGCAATAGAAGGCACCAATTGAGGTGCTACGGCCAGGTAAAAAACCACGTGTGGTTGGGTATTCCACTGTTGAGATATCCGTTCTACGAAATCAGATATCTTGTGGTAATCTTCCGAATTGTCACCATTCATTTGCAGATAGGAGACATGTTCGGCAAATTTTGCCCACTTGCCATCGTTTTCACTCTTTCTGCGTGAAAACTGGTTGACACCGTCCTGCAAATGTTGGCGGAAGGTATCGTCATTATATTGACTACGCCCTATACCAACGATAACAAACCTTTCGGGCATCCATTGGTCTAGAAACAGGTTATATAAGGCCGGGGTTAATTTTCTTTGATTTAGATCACCGCTACCTCCGAAAATAAAAAGTATGGAGTCGGGTGGGGGATTACTGACGTTCATATGATGATTTTTCAGCTGTTCCATTCCGTGTGAAATGTGCCGGGGATATCGATACGTTGATAGGTATGTGCCCCGAAATAATCGCGTTGAGCTTGAATTAAGTTGGTGGGCAAATAAGCGGTGCGATAGGCATCAAAATACCCAATCGAAGCGGTATGAGCTGCTACAGGAATGCCGGCTTCAATCGCTTTGGCTACAATTTTCCTAGTATTTTCGATGGATTTCTCAACCAGTGCCGCAATTTGTTTACTCAACAATATATTGGGTAGATCGGGCGATGAGTTGTATGCATCGGTAAACACTTCAAGTAAGGATGAACGGATGATACAGCCTCCTCTCCATACACTCACGACGCGCGTCAAAGGAATATCCATTTCTAATTCGCGTGAAGCCTGATAGAGCATTGATAGCCCTTGGGCATAACTGATGATGGTGCCAAAATAAAGGGCATCATGAATTAATTGTATGGCTTCCTCACGGGGTAAATCCAACTTGAAACCGTCTCGAGGATAAATATCTGCAGCTTTTACTCTTTCCTCCTTATATCCTGAAATGGTTCTTCCTGCAACGGCTGCGTCGATGGTAGGAATTGCTACGGGAAGGTTCATAGCTTCTTGTGACGTCCATTTTCCCGTTCCTTTAGAACCAGCTTTGTCGGAAATTACATCGAGCAGGCGGTTGTCTGATTTGTCATCTTTCTGCAAGAAAATATCGCGTGAAATTTCAATTAAGAAAGAGTGCAGGTCGCCATCATTCCAAGTTTTGAATACTTCATGAAGATCATCGTTATTCAAGCCTACAGCTTTCAAAAGCGTGTAAGACTCGCTGATCAGCTGCATGATGCCGTATTCGATGCCATTGTGGACCATTTTAACGTAGTGTCCGGCGCCACCTTTCCCCAGGTAATCCACACAGGGCTCACCATTTACTTTAGCAGCAACAGCTTCTAAAATAGGTTTGAGGCTAGTATAAGCTTTTTCGGAACCACCCGGCATTAAGCTGGGGCCTGTACGTGCACCTTGTTCACCACCTGAAACCCCAATTCCGATGAAGTTGAAACCCTTCGACTCTACGTATTTTACACGACGTAGGGTGTCGGTATAATGAGAATTACCCCCGTCAATGATGATATCGTCGCTCTCTAAATGAGGGAGTACTTTTTCAATTACTTCGTCTACAGGGGCACCTGCCGGAACCAGCAACATTATTTTTCGGGGTCTTTTCAAACGTGCGATCATTTCTCCTAAATCGGTCACGCCATCTACGACAGTTCCCTCGGTAGCAGCTGCTTTTAAAGCCGCGATTTTTTCTTCGCTTCGGTTAAATGCGATGGCTGAATAGCCATGGTCGGCCATATTTAATAATAGGTTTCTACCCATCACACCGAGGCCAACAAGACCAAAATCAAATTTGTTTTCTGACATTTTAATAGGGTTCTTTAGCTAAAAAGAAAATACAATATTAGCAGATAAATTATTGTTGGTAGAATGATCTACAAGCCATTATACACCAAAAAAGGCCTTATCCCTAAATTCTACATTTTTTTGTCGTTAAAATGCCCGCATGGAAGCGGGCATTTCAACAGCGAATCAACGCAGTTATTTCAAGAAATTTCGGTTTCCGAGTACAACTCATCCACCATTAAGAAAGTTTGGAATACTGACTTCGTTGGAATTAAGCTGCAAACTTACACATATTACTTGTTCTGAATACGGTCTCCAACTAATTTTTTGTTGAACGAACGCTAGGCCAATAGAGAAGCTACCCCGTTTTTCAGTATATCATTTACGTTGGCTGCGACTTGGGCCTCAAAGCCTGGTAAATTAGTCAGATCATGTTCCCAAAGATCGACATTCGACAAGACAGCTTTGACGAGACCATCCGTATCATTACCGTATTTTTGCCAGGTTTCGTAAAAATAACCCGCTGCGTCACAACGAATGGGGTATGCAACCCCTTGGTGCGATCCAAAAAATTGCCCGTCCCGTTCTGAAACCGCCTTCATAAAGACAAGATAGGCTGCAAACCCAATTGCAAAGCGCGTAGGTGGTGTTTGTTCGGTTTCGTAATGTTTCAACAGCGTTGGAATATTCCGCATTCTCATCTTTGCCGTATACTGAACGGTAATATCAATCAAAAGATGCCTTATAAACGGATTTCGGAACCGATCGAGCACCTGATTGCCAAAGGCCGTATATTGGGATTTTTCGACGGGATAGGGTATAGAAGGCCCCAATTCATCAAGCATCAACTGCGTGGTGAATTCTTCAAGAACAGGCTCAGTCATACTTTCTCTCACCGTTTCCTTTCCATATAGGTAGCATAAACCCACAATGAGCGTATGGGTGCCATTGAGGAGTCGTAACTTAAGTTCGCGATAGATATCAATATCGGGTGCGATGATCACACCCTCGTCCACTTGGGCAAAGGAAAGAACAGATTTTACATGATCATTACCCTCAATCGCCCATAGTCGATAAGGTTCCGACATAATGATCAAGTCATCTTGATAGCCCCTTTCTTCGAATATGCTATTTCGCACATCTTCGGACGGTTTTCCGGGTACGATACGATCGACCAGGGAGCTACAGAAATAATTGTAGCGCTCGACCCAATTTTGGAAATTCGCTCCCAAATGTGCCCGATGGGCATGTTCGAGAACCATATCCCTTAAAATTTTCCCATTATCAGGAAGTAATTCAGTGGGGATTATGACCAACCCGTGCTCGGGATTGTTTCCAAAAGTTTGGAATCTTTTGTACAAAAGGGCGGTCAATTTAGCGGGAAACGAAACAGGGGGCAATGCATGGATATCGTCATCAATCAACTGAATCCCTACTTCCGTCGTATTCGAAATAATGACCTGTAAGTCAGGACTGGCCGCTATCTGTAATATGTCATACCACTGCGTAGAAGCGGATAATGTACGGCTAACAGATGAATTGATAAGGGTTTCATCGACGGTTTGTCCATCCTCAATCCCTCTGATGACATGGGTGTAAAGATTTTGTTGTTGGTTGAAAGCGTCAACCCCCCCGCGATCGGTAGATTTAATAATGGCTATACGACCGTTAAATAAGCCTTGACGATTGGCTTTGTCGATAAAATAATCGGGTAATCCTCTTAACAAGACACCAGTACCGAATTGTAATACTTTTTCAGGGAGTTTGCTGATTTGTTCATAATGCGGCAATAATGCCTGGTTATTTTCTAATAGTTGGGGTGAAAGCTGGGGTAAACTCATGATCACAAAAAAGTTAATTTTAATAAATGACGTCTTTTTCATCCATTTACCCTTAGTAACCTACTATTTTCCATTGTAGCAGAATGCGGCAGTACTCGATCCGGAAGTAGGCTGTTACCGGGCAAATAGAATTAGCGTATCTTTGTTGCTTGCTAAATCAATAGGTGCCTGATTCAGGGTTTTTACGGGTCTAATTTTAAAACGGGGCAAAAGGAATAGGTAAGTAATTCTAAAGAAATAACGGTATTGGGTTTTATAAATTAAATGTCGTTTCCCGAGGGCTAATAGTCCAATAAGCTTAAAATAATAAAAATGGCGGATAAAAGAACAGAAATTGTGGAAATAGGGGGAGAATTCGGTCTAATTGATCGAATAGCTTCGCAGTTTCACCCTCAAATACAAAGTACCATCAAAGGTATTGGAGACGATACGGCCGTGATGGATCTTGGATCGGACTATGGTCTTTTAACTACCGACCTGCTGGTGGAAGGCATACATTTCGACCTGACTTTCCATCCGCTTCCTCATCTGGGTTATAAAGCCATTGCGGTAAATATATCGGATATTGCTGCGATGAATGGGATTCCCCAACAGGTCGTGATCTCGCTAGGTCTAAGCAACCGCTTTTCCGTAGAAGCCGTAGATGAGCTTTATAAAGGTATAAGGGCAGCCTGTGACGACTACCGGGTCGATCTGGTGGGTGGTGATACAACTGCTTCGAGAAGTGGTTTGATAATCTCAGTGAGTGTTTTTGGAAAGGTCGCTAAAGATAAAATTGCATATCGTAATACCGGTAAGCCTAATGATATTTTATGCGTAACGGGAGATCTGGGTGGTGCTTACATGGGAATGCAAATATTAGCGCGGGAAAAGCAGGTTTATTTAGCGGATCCCAATATGCAACCCGATTTTAACGGAAAGGAATATATTCTTCAACGGCAACTGAAACCCTTAGCGAGAATGGATGTGGTTTACGAATTGGAAGAAGCAGGGGTGGTGCCAACCTCAATGATTGACGTGTCGGATGGTTTATCGTCGGAGTTGCACCATATTTGTCGCCAGTCAAAAACCGGCGCGGTGGTTTTTGAAGATACTTTGCCCATTGATGAACAAACTGCTCTCGTTGCGACCGAGTTGAATATTGGACCTATAACGGCTGCGGTAAATGGGGGAGAAGACTATGAGTTACTGTTTACCATTAAGCAGGAAGACCATGCTAAACTTAAAAATAACCCTAATATTACCTTTATTGGGTATTTGACAGGAGATAGCGGTGAAATTTTACTTCGTACAAAAAGTGGGAATGTAGTGCCTATGAAAGCACAAGGCTGGCAACATTTGTCATCCTAAAATTTCAAATGGGTCCGCATCAAGATGTGCCGGAAACTTTGTTCTGAAATTTTCCAAGGCTGCTTTTGAAAGAGCTATAGTCAAAATTTCATCTTTATCGGTCAACTTACCTAAGGGTTGGCCTTTAAAATCTATGATTTGAGAGTTTCCGATATAGGTAACATTGTTCCCATCGATGCCAATGCGGTTGGCACCTGCTACATAAGCTAAGTTTTCGATTGCCCGAGCTCTTAATAAAGTTTCCCAAACGACATCCCGGGAAGAAGGCCAATTAGCTACATATACGAGCAAATCGTAGGGTGAATCAATTTTATTACGGCTCCATACGGGGAATCGTAGGTCGTAGCAGATATAAGGACGGATCTTAAACCCTCTCCATTCGAGGGTGACACGCTCTTTTCCCGGCGTATAAACTTCATTTTCCCCTCCCATTCGAAATAAATGCCGTTTATCGTAATAGACATAGGTGCCATCGGGGTAAACCGCTAATAGTCGGTTGTAGAAATGGGTGCCTTCCCGGGCTACATAGCTACCCAAAATCATAGCGTTGGTTCCCAACGCCATTTGGCGCATCCAACGGGTAGTGACCAGGTTTAAGGGCTCTGCTACGTTTTCTGGCGTCATCGTAAAGCCCGTGGAAAACATTTCGGGGAGGATGATCAGGTCGGTTTGACCGGTAAGTTGGGCCAGTTTTTCTTCCAGGTGAGCCAGGTTCGCAGGGATATCTTCCCAATAAATATCGGTCTGAACGAGCGTCACCCGAAGAAATTCCGGGGAAGATATATTCGTTACCTGGCTCAACGTTGGTGAAATTTCATTTTATAATCGGCGTCTACAATCCCTTTCGAAATATTGGTCAGCTTTTTCTTTAGCATTTGCTTTTTGAGGGTGGGCAAGTAATCGACGAAGAGTTTTCCTTCCAAGTGATCGTATTCATGTTGGATAATCCGGGCAGCAATACCGGTAAAAACTTCGTCATGTTCCACCCAGTCCACATCGCGATAGCGGATGCGAACCTGTTCTGGTCTAAATACGTCGGCTCGAATGCCCGGAATGCTCAAACAACCTTCTTCAAAAGCCCAGGGTTCTCCGGTTTCTTCGATGATCTCGGGGTTAATGAACACCTTTTTAAAGTCTAGCAATTCCGGATTCCCGGGTTCCTCCTCGTCGTCCTCATCGCTGGCCATAGGAGATCCATCCACTACGAACATACGAATATTCATCCCCACTTGGGGAGCTGCTAAGCCGACACCGGATGCGTTGTACATGGTCTCAAACATGTTGTCGGCAATTGTTTTTAGATCAAGTTCGTTTTCCTCAACTGGTCGGGTGACTTTCCTTAAAATAGGGTCCCCGTAGGCAATAATTGGGTAAATCATGGGTGTAAACTACATGGAGTTAAAGTGCAAATTTCGGGATTATGTTTGAAACATCGACATGGATTCCCGTCTGATTCTTGGAATTCACCGATCATAGGCCTTAAATCCAGTTTTTTAACAATTTTCTATAGCGACAATATTAGGGTTCGAAGCTTTGTTAGGAATTCCACTAAGCTGACAAACGGTTTTTTCATTGTGTTGGTTGATAAAGCATTTATGGTTGGATTAAAAAAAAGAGTGGTTTATCGCTAGGGGGGATATGGCCTACAAATTGAAAAATCCAGTATATCTAAGATAGAAGTATAACTTTTAATGCTTTATCAATATAATCCCTTAAACAAATCGTAAAAAATGAAAAATCTCTCAAACCGGTTATGGGTTCTTTGTCTCTTCTTGTCTGTAGTGAGCCATGCAACTGCACAGAAATCGTGGATTTCACTTTTTGATGGTTCTACGTTAAATGGATGGAAAGTGGGGGAAAATCCACAGACATTCTCAGTAGAAGACGGAGCTATAAAAGTAGCCGGTCCTCGTTCGCATCTGTATTATATGGGGGAGGTTAGTAACCATGAGTTTAAAAATTTTGAACTGAAAGCAAGGGTTAAAACGACCAAGGGATCAAATTCAGGTATTTATTTCCATACACGGTACCAAGAAAAAGGCTGGCCAATCCACGGATATGAAGTTCAAATCAATAATACTCACGGTGACTATATAAAAACGGGTAGCTTGTATGAGGTTGTGGATGTACGTGAAGTTTTCGTGAAAGATGAAGAATGGTTTACTTTACATATTATCGTTAAGGGAAATCACGTTATAGTAAAAATTAACGATACCGTTGTTGTGGACTATACGCAGCCCACAAACCCATTGAGAGTAACTGAAGAGAGACAAACCAGGGTTATCAAACCGGGTACTTTCGCCATTCAAGGCCATGACCCAAAAAGTGTAGTTTATTTGAAGGATATCCAGGTTAAATTGTTGAAGGACTGATCTTTACATTATGGTATAAAAATCCAGTAATGGGAGTGGCGCCCCTTGTTCAGCAGAGGTGCCGGAAATTTTGCATCTACCATTGACTTTCTGTTTTAGAAGAATGCTATGTGCATGGCTAATCAAACAGAAAGTCAACCTTTTAACTGCAATTTTTGCTGGATCCAACAATCTCTTAATGCGTTTCGTGGGAAGTTTTACAACCTTAAAGTAAGGTATGGAGGTGATACTTAACCCAACATGAAAAATAAAATTGTTGTGATCACGGGTCCGACGTCCGGGGTAGGGAAGGTCCTGGTGCGGTCGCTGGGAAAAAAGGGTTACAAGCTAGTTTTACTGACACAATGTGAAAATGATGTCCAGGATTTAATCGCGGGTATCAAACGGGAAACCTGTGTAGAAGCAATTGAAACCGACCTTTCAGATTTAACATCGGTGCGGGATGCGACGCTGAGGATTAAAAATAAATACGAGCAGATCGATTTGCTAGTAAATAACAGCGAAGTATTGATCGAAGAAAAACAGTTATCAGCCAACCAATTTGAGCGGACCTTTGCAACGAATTATCTCGGTCATTTTTTACTAACCACCGAATTAATCCAATTGTTAAAAGTGGCCGAAAGAGCACGTGTGGTACATGTAGCGTCGGAAGCACATCGTTTCGCGCGGTTTAATATCAATGGCTTCTTAAACCCCTCGCCCTACATCCATTTCATCGTGTATGCCAATTCGAAACTTGCCAATATTTTATTTTCGAATGAATTGTCAGCACGCTATTCAAAATTTGGCATTACTTCCAACGCGTTTCATCCCGGTGAGCTTACCAGCGGATTTGGTGGGGTTTCCAAGAGCCTTGTTCATTGGTATAGCAATCAAGGAAAACCAATTTTTAAGAACGTTGAAAAGGGTGCCCAGACCGCTATTTTTCTGGCAACATCGCCCGAGGTAGAAGGGAAAACAGGCGGGTACTATGAAAATTTAAAGCTTGTACCCCCCTCGCGAGCCGCTCAAAATAAGGAGTTCGCACTTCAGCTTTGGGACTGGAGCGAACGTTTAGTAGAAGAGTATCGCGATTGATGTATTACAACTCCCCATGTAAAAAAGGATAGGTCGATAACGTGACGGTCGCCATGGCATCCTTGTGATAACGTGCGAGGCAGTTATGATTAAATGATTCGCCAAAATGAGGTGCAGTGCCTTGAATTTCACTCGGGACCTCGCCTCCTTTCCTAAAAAAATACACAGTAGTGGTACCATATTTAGTATAGGGCATCATGTCACCGTATTGCCGCATTTGTTCCCAGAGGGTATCCGCGACAGTGACGGCAAAAACACGAATTACTGGACCCGTATTGTTGGGGTTTCTATACATTGCCACTTCCTTAAAGTCCCCTTCTAACGTATGAGGATTGGGTTGCGATAGTGAGTCGAATAAAAAATAGACCCCGATCAGTACACAGAGACCGATGAAGAGATTACGAATAGGCATAAATTTCAATGTAAATCATAATAACAACCGCTCGGTCTCTTTTTGTTCAAATCTAGGCTTCTGCTATTTTAAAGCTTCATTGTTAAAGAGATACGATTT
>JBAYRB010000030.1:0-11162 GCA_041676905.1 Spirosomataceae bacterium | reverse complement strand
ATGGATGACGGCTATTTGTATTTCCGAGTTACCCCTATTGAAAAAGCGGTGGAAGGCGACTCGATCGATATTGAAATGCGGATGTTTGAGGGTAAACAAGCGACCATTAACCGCATTATCTTAAATGGAAATACAAAAACAAGTGACCGGGTCGTTCTGCGGGAGCTAATGACGCTTCCTGGACAAAAATTTAGTAAAACTGACCTGATCAACACGCAGCGTCAATTAGCCCAAATGGGTTATTTCGATCCGGAGAAAATTCAAATCAATCCTATCCCCAATCAAGCGGATGGAACAGTAGATATAGAGTATATCGTAGAAGAAAAACCTTCCGACCAAATTGAATTATCAGGTGGTTGGGGAGGATACATCGGTTTTGTTGGAACATTAGGTCTCGTATTTAATAACTTTTCGATACGCAATATTCCAAATAAATCGACCTGGAGGCCCTTACCATCGGGTGACGGACAAAAGCTGGCAGTCCGCTTCCAAGCGAATGGACGTCAGTTCCAAACCTACTCGCTATCCTTTGCGGAGCCCTGGTTAGGAGGTAAGAAGCCCGTTAACTTCGGAGTGGCCTTAACGCGTACGGTCTATCGGATGACTGACTACCGGAATATTTATTTCGGTGGGCAGTTAAACTATTTGGGAGCCTATTATAATAATGGGATTACCTTCTCACTCGGTAAAAGGTTGAAGGAGCCAGATCGTTTTATGCAATTGACGCACGCTTTGTCATTACAGCGCTATACGCTGGATAGTCTCGATTTCTTCGGAATTGGCTATAGCAATGGAAAGTCAAGCAACATCACCTTCAATACCACCTTGTCGCGGAACACATTAAGTGATTTCCAGTATCCGCGGTCGGGCTCATCGTTCAGCTTGAGTGCTACCTTGACCCCACCTTACTCACTGTTTAGACAAAAAGAGTATGCGGATCAGCACGACCGATTTAAATGGATCGAATACCATAAGTGGATGTTTGATGCAAGTTGGTTCGCAACCATAACCGGGAAATTGGTGTTGAATACGCGGGCTCACATGGGCTTCCTGGGTAATTACAATTCGAAAAACGGAATTAGTCCATTCGGACGGTTTATCGTAGGGGGGTCCGGTTTAGCCGGGCAAGGTATGTTTGTTATGGCCGACCAAGATATTATTGGCTTGAGGGGCTATGAAGACCGTGCAGTTGGAGCGTTAACGGGCCCCGGCTCAGTGGTGCCTAGAGGGGGAGGCGGCGTGGTCTATAATAAGTATGTAATGGAGTTGCGATATCCGGTATCTCTCAATCCACAGGCAACTATTTATATTTTGACTTTTGCAGAGGGTGGAAACAACTGGGATAATTATCGGGATTATAATCCCTTTGATATAAAACGTTCAGCCGGTATCGGTGCACGTATATTCATGCCTGCCTTCGGACTATTGGGGATAGATTGGGGCTATGGTTTCGACAAAATCCAGGGTAGAACAGAGAGGAGCGGTAGTCAGTTCCATTTTACAATTGGGCAGCAATTGCGCTAACTTAATAATTTTTTGGAAGATTATTCGTTGATATCTATTCCAAATAAATAGCACATATCATGTTTAAAACATTAATTTCACTAGTTTTACTGATATGGCTGGGGCTGCCTGCCTCTGCTCAAAAGTGGGGGTATGTAGATATGGAGTTTGTGATGAGCAAACTCCCTGAATATGCGGCAGCACAAGCCGAAATAGATCGATTGTCGGAGAACTGGGCGCGGGAAATTCAGGAAAAACTAGCGGCTATTGACGCCATGCAGCGCGAGTTAATGGCCGAAGAAGTTCTTTTAACGGAGGAGCTCAAAAGAAAGCGACAAGAAGCGATCCGAGAAAAAGAGTTAGAGACTAGAGAATATAATAATAAGGTGTTTGGCGTAAATGGCTACCTTTTTCAAAAGAAAAAAGAGCTGATGAAGGAAGTCATGGATAAGGTGCAACGGGCAGTTGACAAAGTAGCTGCACAACGTAAATTGGATATGATCATTGACAAATCCAGTGATTTTGTACTGGTATACACCAATCCGCGTCATGATTATACCGACTATGTGTTGGAAGAATTAGGTATCGATCTTAAACCTACAGCATCGTCAGCGGTCAAATCGAAGTAATTCTAAATAAAAGCTGGAGGTGTAATGCGAATAAAAGTTAATTGTAACGTTAAATAATATAAATTTGCACTTTTTAAAAATACCGGGTAAACCAGAGCTAGTAACAAACCATTATCGATAAGGACAAATGAAAAAAACAATTTTTGCGTTGGTGGCACTCGCTGCTTTTCTAGCAACTCCCTCGTTGGCGCAAACACCTACCAAAATCGGGTATACCGACGTGGACGTGATTTTGAGTCGTCTTCCTGACGCCAAGAAGATACAGAATGAGTTGGAAGTGACCCGCGCTCAGTTCGAAAAAACAATTCAAGAGAAAATCAAGGAGTTTCAAGAGAAACTGGATAGATATCAAAAGAACGCACAGAACATGAACGAAGTGTTACGTGCAGACAGTGAAAGAGAGCTACAAAATTTGCAACGTTCCATTGAGGATTTGCAGACAAGTTCTCAACAGTCGTTGTTCCAAAAGCAACAAAGCCTATTGACACCTGTATTAGATAAAATAAGTAACGCTATCCAGGAAATAGGAAAAGAACAGGGGTATCTCTACATCATCAATAGCGATACCGGTCAAAACGCTAACCCAGTTCTTTTATATGTAGGATCGGAGGAATACAACGTTACAGATCTGGTGCTGACCAAACTTGGGGTGGATCCAAAAGCCGCTGCGCAAACAACTACACCGGCCGGAAATACGCCGTAATCAAGGTATTAATACAATGTTCTTCGATTTATTGTCGTTTTAGTTACAACGCAAATAAAGCGAGGCGTCCTAACGCTTCGCTTTATTTGCTGTATGCGATGTTATAATACAAAGGAGTTCACGGTTCATGGCAAAATAGCCCCACTGGGTAAAATCATACACAGCAATCGCACATCTTAAAATCAATTAAATTTAATGAAGAAGTTTTCATCCGTTCTAATTTGGTTCCTGACATTTGTTTTAGGTATTAGTTTTGCTGTAGGGCAGAATTCGATTAAAGTAGGTCACACCAATACGGGCTATATTCTCAGTCAGTTACCTGAAATTAAGGGCGTACAAACTGAACTGGAAACGGTCAGAACTCAATTGGAAAAAGTAATTCAAGACAAATCAAAGGAATTTCAAGAGAAGCTAGAAAAGTACCAAAATACCGGTGCTTCGATGAGCCAAGCTCAACAGGAAACTGCTGAAAATGAGCTGCGGCAATTGAATTCGGAGTTGGAAGAATTACAGGCAAAATCACAACAAACCTTTGCTGAAAAACAAGAGAGTCTGATTAGGCCTCTGGTAGAAAAAGTCAATAAAGCTGTTGACGAGGTAGCCAAAGAGAATGGTTATACCTATATTCTAAATGGTGATACAGGGAACGTCGGTAACCCGGTTATTTTATATTCCGGGTCGAAAGAAACCGATATCACCGATTTGGTGTTAAAGAAGTTAGGGGTTACGGTCACGAACAACTAATTAGCATATTTGATTCAGGCATAAAGGTTCCCCTATACGTTTTGGGTGAGTTTATTCTCACCGATTTATCCTTTATTAACTGTTATTAACGTTTTTTTTCGCGTTTTGCCGTCTGGAATGATAATTGAGGCAACAAATAAACGTTAAGGATATTGTTGTAATATTACCCTATGTCACACTTTAGAAAATATATGATGAGTACCGGAAGGGCTTTGCTTGTTTATTTTTTTCTTGTAATTGGGTATTTAGGAATTAACGGGAATGTTTATGCTCAAGAGTCTAGCCGAAGAGATTCGCTTTCGAGGGATCCTTTCCGACTAATTTTACCAGTAAATTACGGGTGGAGTACCGTTAATGAAGGGGAACATATCGGATTTGAATTAAAAACGGAAGGGGGGAGAAGTTCGGATATACGTTACTATATCGGTAAGGGCGAAGCCCCAGGGATGAAACTTGACTCCATCACAGGGGTATTCAGTTGGGTGCCTTCTTATGACGTTGCCGACCGCTTAATTACCTCAGTAGCGTTATCAGTCTTGTTTGAAGCCCGAAATGCGGCGGATGAGGTAGCTACGGCGGAGGTAATATTCAAAGTAAACCATACCAACCGACCACCCGAAATTGAAGAATTGAAAACATTCTACGTTCAGTTCAAAACCCAAAATACATATCGAATCGATCCGGCTAATGTAACCGACCATGACGGCGATAGTTATGTGTTCATACCTGTCCTCGAAACATTCCCAGAGGGGATGCAAATGACGGAAGCAGGGCAGATTACGTGGGAACCATCGCAGGCTCAATTTAATATTTTGCGTGCCGGGCCACGATACATCGAATTTTACGTAGAAGATCAACCGTTCAAAAGTAGAACTAAAGGAAGATTGCGCCTGGAGCCTTCCCAAAAGGACCTCGCACCGATCATAACCGTGGTTCCAAAACAACAAGTTTTTAGAATCAAGGAAAACGCAATTGTTAATATCAAGTTCTTTTTATCAGATCCCAATGGAGATGATGATATCTTAAAGTTCGATTTTGTGTCCCAAAATAAAGATGTACCTCGCTCAGCTTTAGTAAAAAATACGGAAACGAACTACGAATTTATATGGGAACCTGGCTACGATTTCGTAAAGGAACCCGTCGATTCGGTACGATTTAACATCACCTTCTATGTACTTGACAAAGCACAGAACCGGGATGAGAAAGTATTTCAATTTGTAGTAGGAAATACGGTCAACGAGGAAGAAAGAAATATTTATCTTTTCAATTTGTACCGGGAAGCTATGGTGTCGGCGCGCGATCTAATGGAGCAAATGGTAGAAAAAGAAAATGAATTGAAGAAGAACTACCGTAAGGCAAAGCGGGGTAAGAGCCAACGTTCGGTATTAAACGCTACCCTGGGAGCTTCAACGGGTCTTTCTCCGGTAATTGCTAAGGACAAACCCGATTTACGTAACCAAATTACTACGATTGGCGGTACGACAATCGCTACCATCGGTACGCTGGAAGCGACCGAGGTAATAGGAAAACCCATTAAGGATCTGCTCGACCGTTTCAACTATGTCATGCAGAAAAAGAATGAACTCCAGACCAAAGGCGATGCCTTTGCTAGGGAATTTGCTTCGAAAGGAGCCCGAGCTCATCCTGATTTCATCAAGAAACTTGATGCCTTTAAGGCAAGTATGAGTTTAAGCGGGTTGGTTGCGCTGGAGTTGGATGCCAACTGGGTGAGTAAAAAACCAGCTACCACCAAAGAGATCCGTAAATATTTTAAGGATTACGCAGAGTTGGATACCGTAAATTAAGGCCTAATCCTTTTGAGGAGTGGGGGCATTGTCACTGGATTCCGGGTCTGGATACCAGTTCTGCTCGCTCTCCTCATTTTTTTCTGACACCGCTTCAGAAGCTGTAGCGCTTTCCTCCGATTCATTCTTTGCCAGAACTTCATCCGTTGAAGAGGAGGAATTGGTTTTTCCCTCGGGCTCAGTATCTTCCGTTGCTGTGGGTTGGGTGTCATCTTCCCCTTCATCCAACGCTCTATTCCCAACTTCCGGCGAATAAAAACGGCCTTGGAAAATAAGAATGATACAAACCCCAATAAAAATACAGGAATCAGCAACGTTGAAAATGGGCGTAGAATAATATTGCCCGCCAAAAATTGGAATCCAGCTAGGAAGAAACCCTTCCCAGAAATCTACGAAGATCATGTCGATCACCTGGCCATGGAACCAAGGTGTTGGGGATCCCACAGGAGCATTGCCGAACCATACCCCATAAAACGTACTATCAATTACATTCCCAACCGCCCCTGCAAGGATCAACGAAAGCGACGTTAAAAGCGTTTTGGGAGCATGTCTTGCGGCTAAATGAACAAGATACCAGGCGATTACACACATCGCAACAAGGCGAAATAAGGTAAGAAATAATTTACCATACTCATGCCCAAGTTGCATGCCAAATGCCATGCCTGGATTTAATACATAGTGAAGTTTAAGCCAGTCACCCAATAGGACGATCTGCCCTGGAAATCCCGGTTCCATGTTAAAATGAACCAAAAATTTAGTGGCTTGATCAATTAGAATTAAAACTGCACTTAAAAGGAGATATTTTAACGCTGGATTTTTTTGAAACATAGGTAAAATATTCTGTTTATCGCATGCTCCTCCTGCGGAGTTCTTGGCGAATCAAATAAAATTCGTGATTACTCTGTCCGGCAATGGCGGAATTTTCCTCAGCACGCCTCAGCAGATAAGGCATGACTGCTTTTATCGGGCCGAAAGGTACATATTTAGCTACATTATAACCAGCCAACGCCATATTAAAAGAAATGTTGTCACGCATTCCCAATAGTTGGGCAAAATAAACCCTTTTATCATTTTTATCGATATCCAAACGTGTCATTTCCCGCATCGCTAATTGACAACTCATTTCATTGTGCGTAGCAACGCAAATAGCTAGGTTACTCAGATGGTGCAAAGAGAAAAGAATAGCTTCATTGTAATCCTGGTCGGTACCTTCTTTTGAGGAATGGATAGGATTGGGGTAACCGATTTTTTCCGCTCTTGAAATCTCCTTTTCTAAATATGCGCCCCTTACGAGTTTAGCCCCTAGGTGAAATCCCTTTGAAAGAGCGTTTTCAAAGGCCTGGCGGAAATTAAAAAGCATGTCTTTTCTGTAAAACTGGTAGGTATTGAAAACCAACGGCTCAGTTCTATTAAACTCAGCCATAATTTCGTAACATAAATCATCGATCGCATTTTGAATCCAGCTCTCTTCCGCATCAAAAAAGATCCGAACCTGTAACGCATTAGCACGTTCACAGAGGATTTGGATTCGCTCTTTTAAACGGGAGTATTCCATTTGTTCCGATTGTGTCAGTTTGGACTGTGCTTGCACCTTTTCCAAGAGTTTGGAACGACCGATTCCCGTTACTTTGAAAACGGCGAAGGGGATGTGGTCGGATCCGGCGGCCATTTCCACAGTAGCTATCAGCTGCTGGAGATTGTTTTCAAAAACCGATTCGTCATCTTCCCCCTCTACCGAATAGTCAAGAATTGTCTCAACCCCGTATTCGCCTAGTTGATGAATTTTTTTTTGACATTCATCTAAGGTTTCTCCCCCGCAAAAATGGTTGAAAAAGGTATGTCGGATAAGGGCTTTGACCGGAAGATGAATTTGAAATGCTAATTTTGCAAGGAGGCTTCCCCATTTGACGAGCCGTCTTTTGGTCATAATATAAAATAAACCATAAGCCCGCAGTAGCCCCCGGTTTGAATAATGAGCAAATGCAACAGCCGTGTTAGAAAGGTCTACAGGATGCTGATGGGCCTCCATAGTGAAAAAAGTTGTGTTCCAAGTTTGTTGATGAAATGAGTTTTAATCGTTTTTTATGCGGAATTTTGTCTCTCGGATTTGTACTAATTTGATAATAGAATATTAAACATTCAGATTATTTTATCTTGTTATTTTATAAATAGTTACTTTTGTATTCGGAATCAATAAAGTAAGTAAAATCATATTCATTCCAACGGGTACTTAATCTAATAGAGTCTTTTGCATAGTCAAAGAAAATCACAAATAATTTATATAAGTAAATGAAATCGACGCTTGAAATTCTGCCATTGAATAGTTGGTTAGAGACTAATGGTAAACCGGTCATCATAGCCGGACCATGTAGTGCTGAAACGGCGGAGCAGGTGATGGAAACTGCGGCACAAATAAAGGCCGAGGGCTTTGCTAACGTCATGAGGGCAGGGGTATGGAAACCCAGAACCCGTCCTGGAAGTTTTGAAGGTGTGGGCGAACCTGCACTTGCGTGGTTGAAAGAAGCTAAAGAAGAGACTGGACTACCCTTAGCCGTCGAAGTGGCTACTCCCGAACATATTGAACTTTCGTTGAAATATGGGGTGGACATTTTGTGGATTGGTGCCCGTACAACCGTTAACCCTTTTAATGTTCAGCAATTGGCCGATGCCTTGAAAGGGGTTGATGTACCTGTTTTGGTTAAGAATCCAGTCAATCCCGATTTGCAATTATGGATTGGTGCACTCGAACGATTGAACCAGGCAGGTATTCAAAAAATAGGCGCCATTCATCGCGGATTCTCCAATGCTCAGGAAACCCGCTATCGGAATTCACCCATGTGGCAAATTGCCATTGAGTTAAAAACACTATTCCCGCAATTGCCTATCATTGGTGATCCAAGCCATATGGCAGGTAAGCGTCAATATTTGATGGAATTGTCGCAACGGGCTCTCGACCTGAATTATGATGGATTGATCATCGAAACCCATCGGGATCCAGATAAGGCTTGGTCTGACGCAGCGCAACAACTAACCCCCGCTGCTTTAGGAGCGATGTTGCACGATTTGAATGTTCGTGCCAAAGAGTATGGTACGGATTATCAAACCGAATTGGAGATCATACGCGCGAAAATAGATAATATCGATCGCGAATTGCTCGAACACCTGGCCGCTCGGATGTCGTTGGTGGAACGCCTAGCAGAATATAAGCGTGATAACAGCGTTGCTGCTTACCAGGTAGATCGTTTCCGTGAAATATTAAAAACGCGTGCTGCCTGGGGCAAGAGTATGAATCTATATTCTGATTTAGTGGATGAGCTTTTTAAGCTGATTCACATGGAATCGATTCGTAAACAAACCGAGGTGATGAACCAAGCTAATACCACTGTTTAGTTAAAAGGGTACCGCTTATTAAAAGGACCGCACAGGTTGTCTCAAGGCGATCTGTGCGTTTTTTTTTATTTTTTGTTTTTGAGCTTACCTCCATGTTGCGTGTTTTATAAGGTTTATTTTCAATAAAAAACTGCTGAGTGGGGCAGATTGGGTTAAGATTTCACCGAATTTCTTAAAAAAAATGTAAAACCCTGATAAATAGGTATGTCGGTGCACTTAAGGGCTAAATTGTTAATGCTTGTGAATATAAACTTTCCGATCAATTACGGTGTTATTTTTATATTCCAAATCGACAATCTAAAATTTTCTCCTATGCGCATACGTAAATTAATAGGTACTGGTTGCTTTTTATTATTGGCGGGAACATTGGCCTTGGCTCAATCCGATCCGGGGATATCGACCCACAATTACAAACATCCTAACAAGGCACACAAGGCTCAAAAGCTAAATAAAGAGGGTGTTAAAATTAGGACATTTGATTACAGGGCAGCGATGCGTCTTCAAACCATCAGAAGCAAGGAAAAAGGCAACAGTATGCCTAGGTACGCACGTAAATACCCCCTCGTAGTCGTGAGGGCAGAACCGGTGGAGCGTAAATTTGAAATTAATCCGTTGAACTCTCCACGTAATTATAAAGCCCAAAATACTCGTAATGCTACCATAGAGTTGGCATCTATCGAATAATTAACAAAAAATATAAATAGGATAAGGGGCTGACGGTGTCGGCTTCTTATTTTCCTATTATAAGGTATCTAATGCAGGCAGCTACGGTGTTAATTCATCGTAGCTGTCTTTTTTTATTTTTAGAAGCCGTTCAGTGGTCTTCCACCTCTTACCTAATCTCTCCTTTAGCCCAGTGAAGGGATTTTTCCAACAATTCTAAACATAAGAATTGACAGGCTCTTTTTCGAGGAGGACGCATCCAATCCAATTCTGTTTTGTCCCAGGCGGGTTTTCTCTTTTTACCAGCGATTTTACAGCAGTAGTATATACGTCTTCATGGCTATGGAAAACATGGTACAATATTTAGGAAAAACATGTATAAAAACGCGAAAAGGCGATGTGGTAAACCAATGAAAATATTGTAATAAGCATAATATGCAGAATAAAATAAAAACGAACGAAAAAATCCGAAAAACCAGAAATAGATAGAAATATAACCATATATAGTTCAATAAAATACATAAAATGATAGAAAAGCGATAAAAAAAGTGCCGAAAAGTTTTGAAAAAATATTTAACGTACAATATTTGCTAAAAAATCGAACGTAATAGGAATTAACATCTAAACAAATAATATTATGAAAAAGGTCTATCTAGCAGTATTTATGATTTCGTTAGGTAATTTGGCTTATTCCAATTCGAATGAGAAGGAAAATGACCCTCGAGAGTCGGAAATTGTTTCTCCTGAAGAAACGAAAGCCGAAGAGGTGAATAAGGGAACCTTGTCTTTCAGTGGTTACATTGATTCTTATTTTTCAGCAAATTTCAATAAGCCTCTGTCCATGTCGAATGTCGGACAATCGGGGACTTCACGCGTTTTCGACACACGTAGCGGACAACTTACGCTAGGGTTGGTTCAAGCCATGATGACTTATACAACCGATCGGTCGGAAGCGGTGGTGGATTTGGCTTTTGGTCCCAATGCTGACATGGCCAATTACGGGAATGCTCTATTTAACACAGCCTTAGCGATTAAGCAAGCTTATTTCTCGTATAACTTTACAGATAAGTTTTCGATGACCGTCGGACAATTCGGGACGCATATCGGCTACGAAGTGATCGATGCTCCCGTCAACTTCAATTACTCTCTATCGAACCTTTTTAACAACGGACCATTCTATCACGCAGGGGTTAAAGCCACTTATGCCTTTTCCGACAAGGTGTCGTTGATGGCCGGAATCGTCAATAACGTGGACGGACTCGGTGATAACAACCGTAAAAAAGGAGTGATCGGTCAGCTTTTCATTGCGCCTGTAGAAGAATGGAGCATTTATCTGAATGCCATACACAGTAATGAAGCGGACCCTATGGCGGACGGTAGCACTCCAAAAGCATTCTATCAAGTATTTGACCTTGCTACCTCCTATCAAGTTACAGACAATTTCCTCCTGGGTTTAAACGCAGCAATTGGTACACAGAAAGGCGACATGCAAGGGGGAGGTGGCCCTAGTGAAGCTAAATCATGGGGCGGTACTGCCGTATACGCCAACCTGAAATTATCGGAACTGTTCAGCCTGGGTGGCCGGTATGAGTATTTCGATAATTCCAATGGAGTACGCGGTTTGGTTTCTTTCCCTGAAGGTTTAGAAGGGGTTTCGATTGGTACGCATGTAAATTCCTATACCCTGACCGGCAATTTTACACTTGCCAGTGGCCACATTCTTAT
>JBAYRB010000029.1:0-11579 GCA_041676905.1 Spirosomataceae bacterium | reverse complement strand
TTAAACCCTTATTTCCCAAAAAAACAGCTCGAAGAATGGGAGCCTATAACCAGTGCGGGTTTGGGCAAAGAAGAGCCCATTAAGTCAATTGATATCGACATAGCAGGTCATCGAGCAGCGGTTCGCGATCTTTTAAAAGCCATTGAGAAGGATCATACACCTTTATGCAACGAAATCGAAGGCTATGCCACGGTGGAAGCGATAATGGGAGTATTCGAATCGCATAGGTTGGGTGGCCTAAGGGTTCCTTTTCCATTAGCCGTAATGGAGAATCCGCTGAGTAAGCTTTAATGACGTAGTTTGTTTTAATCCTCCCACCAGTCGATAACACGCGAATTGAGTAATTGGGTATAGGTGTTGACAGGCTCGGGAAGACCTTCCTTGGTGATATTCAAATACATAAAATGCAGATGAGTTGTGGATCGGGGTTGTTGTGCATTAAAACCAGTTCGTCCCATTTTTCCTAAAATATCCCCGGCTTTGACCCACTGTCCAGGTTTGACATCTACCGTATGGAAATGAGCGTAATATATGAGCGCGTTTAGGCATGGATTATAGATCCAAACGTAATTCCCACCTCTCCATTGACTGGCTGAGGTCCAGTCCTCACGGATTCCCAGAACTAAGCCACTGGTATAGGCAAGTATATCGACATGTATACACATTACGTCGTCAATTCCGTCATTATCCCGATCTCTAATAAAAAGATCATGTGCCGGGTGGCTTTTGCGGATACGAGAGTCAAAAAAATTAAAATCCTTTGGCCGATAACCCCGCCCTCGGCCTCCAATTGATAAGCGGGGGGAGTAGCCACGAACTGGAAAAACATAACCCTTTTTAAGGTCTTCTTCGCACTCAGCCACCTGGGGACGGGTTAATTCTTTGAAGTCTAAGAAGAGGGCTTTAAAAGCCGCCTCGGCCGAATCGGGTGTGATGGTACTATCCCCAATGTTTTGGTAAAGTGTCTGGAATTTTTGGATGTTAAGTTCAAGAAGTGGATCAATGATGGGTACGTACTCCTTACGCAACAAGCTTCCTTGTTGAAGCATTGCGATAAAGAACATAATAAAATGCCAGGCTCCGTTCAGGGGTATCATCACACTATACTTAGGATAATCAGGGATAAATTCAGTGGAATTAAAAATAACCTAATAATACGATATAATCCGTTTTCCCACCTACCTATGTAGGAGGGGAGCGAAAGGAAGTCACATCTAGTGTAAAATACGCCAGGAGATAAATGAAAAAAAGCCGGCTCAATTACACCGGCTTTTCCTTATGAAAAAAGTGATATGTTTTAAACTGCTTTCGTTTTACCGGGTATGGCGATAGGATATTCACCATTGCTATCGGGTACAACTTTAGGCATAGCGTCCCAAGCTAGTTTTTCTGGGAACAAGTCGATATCGGAATTCAATGCTTCTTCAAACTTCACGACTTTTCCTGAATAGGTAGCCATACGACCCATGATGCCCACTAATGTACTTTTTGCACCGTTTTCACCGTCATTGAATTTGTGTTCACCTCGGGCTACGGCTGCAAATAGTTCATCGTGCTCAATTTGATAGGGGTTCCCATCGTTGCGTCCATCATGTTTGTAGATCACGCTGCCGCTGTAGGTTTTCAAAACCGTATTATTGGTCGAAAAACTATCGATTCTTCCTTTTGTTCCTACAAAAGCTTCGTCGACGCGGTTCCAGCATCCTTCGAATTGGCGACATTGACTGGAGATAACAGTTCCGTCGGCATAGACCATGTCGAGTAGATGATGGTCATAAATTTCGCCGTATTTATTTCCGGTACGCACCTGACGACCACCTGTTCCTTGTATTTCCACCGGATAGCTTCCTTTCACCCAGTTAGCTACGTCGATATTATGTACGTGTTGTTCTACGATGTGGTCGCCGCAAAGCCAGTTGAAGTAGTACCAGTTACGCATCTGATATTCCATTTCGGTTTGGCCTGGTTGTCTTTCTCTCACCCATGGGCTGCTTCCCACCCAATAGACCTGACCACCGACGATATCACCTATGGCACCATCGTGAATTCGTTTAATGGCCTCGAGGTAATTGGGTTGATAATGTCTTTGTAGACCTACGACCACGTTCAATTTTTTCCTCTTAGCTTCTTCGGCAGCGGCCAGAACTTTACGAATACCTGGAGCGTCGGTACCCAAGGGTTTTTCGGCGAAAATATGTTTGTTTTGCTTAACGGCTTCAATAAAGTGTTGGGGACGGAAGCCTGGGGAAGCGGTAAGTATAACTACATCGGCAAGGGGGATGGCCTTCAAATAGGCGTCGAATCCATAGAATCTTCGGGATTCGGGCACATCAATTTTTTCAGAGGCGGGAACTTCCTGCCCTTTTGCGTTTTTATATTTTTTACTCATCAGGTTTTTATAGCTCTGCTCGACCCGATCTTGGAACGCGTCTGCCATCGCTACCAACTTGACGTTTTGTGCCGTACTCAAAGCCTGGGCAGCAGCCCCGGTCCCTCTACCGCCACATCCGATTACAGCTATTTTAATGGTATCATCTACGGAGCTATTATACCCATAGGTGCTAAACGGGCTCAATGCTATGCCACCTGCAATCAGGCCGCTGGTTTTAAGGAAGTCCCGGCGAGTTTTCTCCATCTGAAAAATTCTTTTGAAAAGGTTAAAAAACTAAATATCAAATAAGTCCTTCTTAGAATAAGGAAAAGAGATCGGTAATTTACTCAATTTAAATTCAACCATCAATAGTCTTCGATCAATGGAGGATTGTAGTAGGCTTCGATCTCCTCCTTGGAAGGAGTTTTTAAGGGTCTGATGATTCGGAATCCGACGAAGGAGGCGCTGGTAAGCCACCATTCGCTCTTTGGAAGTTGGGGGTCAAGAATTTTCCATTCAGGGATGGATTGTGTCCGTGCGGCCGATCTTAAATTTTCGGGTTCGTCGACCCAGGATCCACCTCTTACTACCGTAGGATATAATTCAGTGACAGGAGCGTAGGGCTCGTTTACTTCCCCTTTCGCTTTCTTAGCATAATAATCTGCATGGTATTGATCCAAAGTCCATTCCATCACATTTCCGTGCATGTCATGGAGCCCCCAAGGGTTGGGTTTTTTGGTGCCAATTTGTTTATAGGAACCGTCGCTGTTGCCCGAATACCAGGCATATTCATCTAGTTTTTTGGGGTCATCACCAAAAGAATAGGCCGTAGTTGTACCCGCCCGAGCCGCATATTCCCATTCTGCCTCTGTGGGCAAACGATAAAATACACCGGTTTTTTCATATAACCATTTACAGAAATAAATTGCCGCATATTGGGTCATATTAATGGCAGGGTAGCCCGTACGCCCCATTCCAAACGACATGTCAACATAAGGAGGACTAGGCCGTGTGCTTCCGTCGGTTTTGGCCATGCTGTTGTGCTCATCCGGGTACCGCCGAGCAAACTCTTCTTCCATACTTTTAAAAGAAAACAGATCGTAGATATCCCAGGTAATTTCGTATTTACCCATCCAAAATGGTTCGATCTTCACTTTATGTTGCGGGCCTTCGTCTTCACGGCGTCCTTTTTCTTTTTTAGGGCTCCCCATTAAAAACTCACCACCCGGGATGGCCACCATGTCATACGAAAGTTCACTACCGGGAATTTTTTGTGTATAGTTTTTAAATTCTTCTTGCGCATAGGTGCTCAGGACCATAAAACTTAGCGCGAAGACTAAAGTGCTTGTTTTTAACATCTGTTCACTGCTTTTTGGTACACTATGAATAATATGTGGCAAATTTGAGGAATTTTGCGACGTGGTAGTCAGAGTTTGTGAAAAATTATAAACTTATGCACCCCGGTTGAAGTGCCAACCGATTTGCGATGCCTCCTAGCAATGACCCACCTAATTGGGGTAGGGTTTAAAAAGGATGCGTATTTTTGTCACGCGTTCACTAGGGAGCCGTGCTTGTTAATTGGAATAAATGAATTTACTATCTGCAGAAAACCTTTCTCACTCGTTCGGAGATAAAGGGCTATTTAAGGACTTATCAATTGGATTAAATCAAGGAGATAAAGTAGCTTTGATCGGTACAAACGGAACCGGGAAGTCGACATTATTATCCTTTCTTGCGGGAAAAGATCAACCCGATTCAGGGTCGGTAAGTGTCAGAAAGGGAATTCGAGTAGGATATCTTGAACAAAGTCCGACATTCGATCCATCCCTAACCGTGATGGATGTGGTTTTTGCCGAAATCAATCCGGTAGCTCAGATTGTCAAAGAATATGAAAAAGTGCTAATTACCGGTAAACAAGAGTTATTAGCAGATTTACTGGACGCCATGGACAAATACCAAGCTTGGGATTTTGAATCTAAAGCAAAGGAAATCCTGGGGCGTCTCGGTATTCAGGAAACTACCGCTCGATTTGGAGATTTATCGGGAGGACAAAAGAAACGCGTAGCCTTAGCCCGAATATTGTTGGATGAACCCGATTTACTCATCTTAGATGAACCAACCAACCACTTAGACCTGAGTTCCATTGAGTGGCTCGAAAACTATCTTAACACCGCCAATACGACCTTTATTACCGTTACCCATGACCGTTACTTCCTCGATAAGGTCTGCAACTTAATTGTAGAGTTGGAAAATGGGCGACTCTACAGCTATAAAGGAAACTATGCTTATTTCCTAGAAAAGAAGGCCGAAAGAGAAAGCGTAGAAAGCGCCGAGATCGACAAGGCCAGAAACCTCATGCGGAAAGAGCTGGATTGGATACGGCGACAACCCAAGGCAAGAGGGACCAAGGCTAAATATCGAATCGATGCCTTTGAAGATCTCAAAGAAAAAGCAACCCAACAGAAATACGACGATAAAATCGAGCTCAATATCCGATCTTCTCGACTGGGTTCGAAAATAATCGAATTGCAAAGCATCGGAAAGCGGTACGGAGAAAAAGAGGTCGTCCATAATTTTCTTTACACCTTCCGACGAGGGGATCGGGTAGGTATTGTAGGACCGAACGGAGCTGGGAAGACTACTTTACTGCGGATGATTACTGGGGATTTAAGACCTGATAATGGGCAAGTCGTTCGCGGCGATACCGTAAAATTTGGTTATTACACCCAGTCAGATCTTGAATACAAAAGCGGACAACGCGTTTCAGACCTCGTCCGGGAACAGGCTGAGGTGGTACGATTAGGCACGGGACAGACAGTTACCGTGTCGCAATACATGCAATCCTTCCTGTTTCCTCCCGAAAAGCAACATGATTTCGTCGAGAAGTTGAGCGGAGGAGAAAAAAGAAGACTGCAATTGCTACTCATGTTCATGAGTGAGCCCAATTTCTTAATATTGGATGAACCTACTAACGATCTGGACATTACAACGCTGAATATTCTGGAAGAATTTTTACTGAATTTTCAGGGATGTTTAATGATCGTATCCCACGACCGTTATTTCCTCGACCGACTGGTTGATCATCTATTCGTTTTTGAAGGAGATGGCCGGATCCGTGATTTCCCAGGTAATTATACTGACTATCGGAATTGGTTAGAGGAGAACCAAACGGAAAAAATACCGCAAAAACCGGTAACTTCAACACCTCCTAAACCGACGCCAGAAAACGCCAAGAGAAAGGCTTCGTTTAAGGAACGAAGAGAATTTGAGGAGCTGGAAAAAGAAATAAGCGAATTAGAAAAAAAGAAAAAAGAATTGCTGGCGCTGCTGGAAAAAGGTGGTGATCATACCCAGTTGACCGAATGGGCACATCAGTTGGAAGATATTTCAACCGTCTTGGCTGACAAGGAAATGAGATGGTTGGAACTATCGGAAATTATGTAATTTTGGCCCGATTGAAGTAGTATAGAACAAGATTCAATGAGATCAATAGCCGAATTTTTTCAGTTTTTACTGAACTCAGAGGAAATCATTGTAACAGGAGGTTTAATTTTAGTAACTCTGATCGTATTTGCTGAAAACGGTTTGTTTTTTGCATTTTTTCTTCCGGGAGATTACCTGGTATTTCTGGCGGGCGTTTTTTGCGCTACCAAAATCCTCAATGTTTCCATATGGCTTCTGTTGGCCTGTCTTTTAGGTGCCGCCATATTAGGCTCCCTCACAGGGTATCTTTTCGGGTGGTATTTTGGGGAGAAACTCAAAAATCGACCGGATTCCTTCTTTTTCAAAAAGAAATATCTCACGCAAACAAGAAAATATTTTGACAAATATGGCAGTCGTACGTTAGTCATTAGTCGTTTTCTGCCCATCGTACGTACCTTTGCTCCCATCCTGGCTGGGCTTTCCAAAATGCCCTGGGGAAATTACCTTGTTTTTAATATCCTAGGCGCTGTCCTTTGGATTGTTGGATTGACCGGGGGCGGCTATCTGTTTGGAACACGTTTTCCACAGATTATTGATTATGTTGAGTATATTATCGCTTTCTTCTTGCTGATCACAACCGTCACCGTCATTAGGGGTTATTTTAAAGCAAAGGAAGATCTGGAGGAAAATTAACCTATAAGCAGTTCCCTGAACAATGAAATTAAGTGTTGTCATACCCGCTTACAACGAGGAAGAGTCGATTGCGGAAACCCTTCGCTCCTTAAACAACACCTTAAGAAAACACGGCATTGAGCACGAAATTGTCGTGACCAATGACAATTCAAAGGATGGAACGTTGCGTGTTCTCGACGACCTTTCCCTTGAAATCCCCGAGCTCGTATACTACACCAACCCCGGTCCCAACGGTTTCGGATACGCAGTTCGCTATGGATTAGAACGTTTTACAGGCGACTGCGTAGCGGTTTTCATGGCGGATATGTCAGACGATCCCGAAGACCTGGTCAAGTTCTATCGAAAAATGTGTGAAGGCGATTACGATTGTGTTTTCGGATCAAGATGGATACCAGGGGGAAAGGTTATCGACTACCCTCGCGTAAAAAGAATTATCAATCGTATCGCAAATTTCATTGTAAAATTGGTAATGGGCATCAAATACAATGATACCACCAACGCCTTTAAACTCTACAAAAAAGAAACGATAGAGGGGTTAAAACCCTTTTTAGCACCCCATTTTAATCTTACCATAGAGCTACCCCTCAAAGCCATTGTGCGCGGTTACAATTATGCCGTTGTACCTAACAGTTGGACAAATCGTAAGCACGGAGAATCGAAATTGAAAATCAAAGAAATGGGAAGCCGTTACTTTTTTATCTTGATGTATTGTCTCATCGAAAAGTATTTTTCACAAGGAGACTTCAAGAAGAAAGGTGTTGTGCAAAAAACGGTAAGCCGATAAAATAGACTGGGCTGGGTATAAACCACCAACTTAAATTCCACGCCTTTCGCAGGAACAAACCCATCTTAGTTGAATCTTCAAAAAATCCTTTTTGCTGGAGTGATCAAGTCGGGCCTTTAATGGTTGGTTAATGAGGTTTCCTATACCGCTAGTTCTCACGTTTAAGAAGAACGATTCGATTTTTTAACGTTGATTTACCCCAAGGTATACGTCAAAAAAAGGTAATTAAAACGCAAAAACACCCAGCATTTGCCTACCTAATAAAATAATAGGTCTTCAAATTTAACTTTTCTCTGGTCCGAAACGTTCTAGTGTTTTCCCTTACCATCGAAGTCAATCTAGTATAAAAGTAATTGACTCCGCCACTGCTTGCTGAATTACGCTATTGCAAATTGATGTAGGTCAATGCAAAAGGTATCACAATTTCTCACTTTTGTACAAAAAGTTTACGACTATGAAAATTTTAGGCTTACATCATGTGACCGCCATCGCGGATAACGCCCAGCGGAATCACGATTTTTATACGCGTGTATTAGGACTTAGAATGGTAAAGAAAACGGTCAATTTTGACGATCCCAGTACCTACCATTTTTATTTTGGGGATGAAATCGGCACCCCAGGAACCATCCTCACTTTTTTTCCTTGGGAAGGAATTGGACAAGGAAATACCGGTGTAGGGATGGCTACGCAGGTTGGTTATTCCATCCCTTCTGGGAGCATAGATTTCTGGAAAGAGCGCTTTAGCAGCGAAGGTATAACCCCAAAAGAGGACACGATATTTGGAGAACAGTCCATTCGCTTTTCAGATCCGGACGGGCTGGAAATAGTATTAACGGAAACTTACTCACCGGATACGAGAAAGGGATGGGCTACGGATGAAGTCCATCGTGGCGTTGCCTTGCAAGGATTTCACAATGTCACGCTCAATTTGAACCGCCTTGACCCAACCGTAGCTATCATTACGGATTTGCTGGGCTATCAATTGAAGGATCAGGAAAATAATCGTTATCGATTTGTGAACGATTCCATTGAAACTGCGAATGTCTTAGATCTGATTGAAGATCGAAACGGCTCCAGGGGGAGAAATGCAGCCGGTACCATACACCACGTCGCTTTCCGGGTGGCAGACGATCAAATATTGATGGAATATCAGGAACGAATTCGTTCGGCCGGTTTGAGCGTTACACCCAAAATAGACCGCGATTATTTTTATTCCATTTACTTCCGTGAACCCGGAGGAGTATTATTCGAAATCGCTACGGACAATCCAGGTTTTACGAGAGATGAACCCGTAGAACACCTGGGTTCGGCCTTAAAACTTCCTCATCGCTATGAATCGATACGGGAAAAAATAGAACAAGTATTGCCTAAACTTTAATGATATAATTATGGAGAAACTGAATGTCGAACTGAATAACGGCAAAGGGGAAGTTCAGCTGTGGCTGGGTGATGAGAAAATTGGATTTATGGAAATCGCTGTGAATGGGGAGCGGTTGACGGTTTACCATACGGAAGTGGATAAGGCACATGGAGGTAAGGGATATGGTAAATTACTCATTGGGAAACTGGTTGATTATGCTCGTGAAAATGATTTGAAAATTTCCCCTTTGTGCCCCTATGTACGGGGACAAATCGATAAACATCCGGAGTTATATGCGGATGTAGTATTTAAGAAATAATCATGGTTTATGAATAAGTTTATATCGGGCATTCACCATGTGACAGCCATTACGGGAGATGCTCAAAGTGATATTGATTTTTATACCAAGTTATTGGGTCTGAGGCTCGTTAAAAGAACCGTCAACTTTGAAAACTCGGAAGTCTTTCATCTTTATTTCGGGGATGAGATGGGAAACCCCGGAACGATTCTCACTACATTCCCCTACGGCTCCGATCTTCCGAAAGGCCGCCATGGAAGGGGAATGGTTAACACAACAGCGTTTTCAGTGGACCTAAACGGACTGGATTTTTGGATACAAAGACTCGAAAAAGCCGGTATTGCCTATAAACATCCTCAACAACGTATGGAGGGGGAGGTTTTTGTGTATTTAGAAGATGGTGACGGGTTAGGATTGGAGTTGGTTTTCAATGAAAGTGATAGTCGACAAGGATTTGAAACGCAGGACATTCCCAGGGAATGGGCAATCAAGGGTATTCACCATGTGGAGCTGTGGCTGGATTCATTGGAAAGAACTACCGCTTTACTAACTCAACGACTGGATCTTCACATTGTGTCGGAATCTTCACAGCGAATACGTTTGGGTGCTGCTGATAAGACCACTGAATTTGTCGATCTGATCGCAATTCCAGAAATCGCGCAAGGGCGCAGTGGTCGGGGGACGGTACATCATATAGCCTTGGCTACCAACAATCTTCAAAATCAATGGACTTTAAAAAACAAATTAGAAAGCCTGGGTATAAACGTTTCAGAGGTAAAAGATCGTAAGTATTTTTCTTCAATCTATTTCCGAGAACCAGGGGGCGTACTTTTTGAAATAGCGACCTCCTGGCCGGGTTTCTCCGTCGATGAAGATCCAGTGTCCTTGGGGGAAAGTTTAATGCTTCCACCACAATTTGAAGGACAGCGTGAAAAATTAAAACAGATTTTACCTGAATTAAGTATTTAATATGGTACATCAACTCAAAATCATCCAACGTGGAGTTCCTCTCGATCAAGCGGAAAAAGTATTAATCATGATCCACGGGAGAGGTGGAAACGCCGAGGACATCACGACCATTTCCTCCTACCTCCATGTCGACGAGTTCGCGCTGTTAGCACCACAAGCAACCCAAAATACCTGGTATCCTTATTCATTCATCGCCCCGACCGAACAAAACGAACCTTGGTTGTCCTCTGCCCTGGATGTGGTCAATCAGACGGTTGAGAAGGCCATACAAGCAGGAATTCGTCTGGAGAATATCTATTTTTTTGGCTTTTCACAGGGAGCTTGCCTGACTGTGGAGTATCTAGCCAGACATGCCCGTCGGTATGGGGGTGCTTTTCTGGTCATAGGAGGCTTAATTGGGGAACAGATCAATCGGCAAAACTATCAGGGAAATTTTGAGCAAACGCCTATCTTGATCGTTTCGAGTGATCCCGACTTTCATGTACCCGTGGAAAGGGTTTATGCAACTTCGAACATTTTGCGAGAAATGAACGCCCAGGTAAAAGAGGAAATATTTCCAGAAGCAGGCCATCAAATGACCCCTATTCATATGGAACTGGCGAATAAATTCCTATAGAATCAAAAATAAACTAGACTTTTAGCTTTAGCAGCTATTTTCATTTACCCGGTAGTAAAGTAATAGGGAATCACCCGATAATTGTTTATTTTTTCACCGCAATTTAATCTGCTGAGCAAAAAAATCGTTTATGACGAGTACCCTTACTGACCCGGGTCAATCACCGGTTACTACCAAACATCCCCGTCAACTCTATCTTTTGTTCTTCACAGAAATGTGGGAACGCTTTTCCTTTTATGGAATGAAAGCGTTGCTCCTAGCCTATATGGTGATGGAGTTGAATTTTGCAGAAGAAAAGGGCTATGCGATCTTAGGAGCATATGCAGCGTTAGTCTATACGATGCCCGTCTTCGGAGGGATGTTGGCTGATAAACTTCTGGGTAGTCAGCGCGCGGTTCTTTTTGGTGGCATCCTTATGAGCCTCGGTCATTTGGTGCTCGCACTGCCTCTAAATTGGAGCTTCTTCACCGGATTATCCTTGATCATTTGTGGGAATGGATTTTTTAAACCCAATATTTCCACGATGGTTGGAGGTTTGTACAAAGACAATGATCCGCGAAGAGACAGTGCTTTTTCTATTTTCTATTTGGGGATTAACATAGGAGCCGCATTGGGTGGTGCCATCTGTGGCTGGGTAGCGCATGCCTGGAGTTGGCATGCTGGCTTTGGGATAGCCGGCATATTTATGATTTTGGGTACGTTAGTATTTTATTTTGGGAAAAAATCGCTTGGAAAGGTAGGGCTTCCGCCTCGACCTGAGAAGTTGAGTGAAAAATGGGGGGGTATTTTACGAAAAGATTTATCGGTATACCTGTTTACCTTTTTGTTGGTGCCCTGTATAATACTTCTTTTTAACCGACATCATATTATGGATGTCGTCATGCTTGTTCTGGGGGTAACGTCCTTGTTCTACCTTCTTTTCGAGGCATTTCGTATGGATGCTCAAGGTAGAAACAAACTTTTGGCAGCCACCGTTTTGATCTCTTTTTCGATTTTGTTTTGGGCTTTCTACGAACAAAATGCAGGTTCACTCAATTTGTTTGCAATTCGGAATGTGAACATGAT
>JBAYRB010000028.1:0-11615 GCA_041676905.1 Spirosomataceae bacterium | reverse complement strand
CCCCCACCTATGGCATGTACGCGGTAAGCGCCCATGTCAATGATGTGGAGGTATTAAAAGTACCATTAACCGAGGCCTATCAGATTGACCTAGAAAAGATACTCGCTACCGTCAATGCTACCACCAAAATAATTTGGGTTTGTACGCCTAATAATCCTACCGGTAATAGCATCGATCCCGAGAGAATCCATAAGCTACTCAGTACGTTCAACGGTTTGGTGGTAGTTGATGAAGCCTATATAGATTTTTCTAACCAGCCCTCCTGGACTACCCAATTGGAAGCTTATCCTAATTTGGTGGTGCTTCAGACCTTTTCAAAAGCGTGGGGACTGGCTTCACTCCGGACAGGCATGTGCTTTGCGTCGGCTGAATTAATTCGCATTCTGAATAAGATAAAACCGCCTTATAATATCGGGGGGCCTTCTCAAGCCTTATTACTTGAAGCTTTGCAGCAAAAAGACCGAGTCAAAGTGATGATTGAAGACATTCTTCAGCAAAGATCATATTTGGCCGAGGCTCTCGTTAAACTTCCTCAGGTACAACAAGTTTATCCGTCGGATGCTAACTTCCTACTTGTCAGGTTTGAGGATGCGAAAGCCGCAATGGCACACTTGATCGACGAGAAAATCATCGTTCGAGATCGGTCTAAAGTTATCTTGTGTGACAATTGTTTACGAATTACCGTGGGGACAAAGGAGGAAAACGAAGCGTTGATTCAATCTTTGAAAAAGTTGGCCATGTTAACCCGTTCTCACTGAAAATAATCCCTTGTTTTGATCGTTATCAACCAGATATTTTATAAATTATCAACGCATTCAATTTTGCGTCAATTTCAATTGCGTATGAGAAAAGGTACACTTACATTATTGGGAATATTGTTCTTTACCGCCGCACAGGCTCAGTACGACAACTTTGCGATCGGTTTTAAATTGGGGGAGCCTACGGGAGTGAACATTCGGAAATATTTCAATAATATCAACGCACTCGATCTCACCTTCGGTACTTACGGTGGTATTATTGGAAACAATAGGGATTACCGTCAGGGGGAATATAAAAATGTAGGACTCGCTGTTCAAGTACATTATTTATGGCATACCCCTTTATTTAATTCCGATGCCGTGCATTTATACTACGGATTTGGTGGCCAGGTAAACCAGCGGAGGTACTACCATTCAGGGGTAACGCCTTATGAAAAAGCACTTGCCTTAGGTGGCTCCCTTCTAGGTGGCTTTGAATACTTCCTTCCCGATGGTCGCATGTCTATATTTTTAGAGGGAGGAACGTATATGGAGGTTATGCCTAGTCCCTTCTTTTTCAGCCCTAATATCTCAGGAGGTTTGCGTCTGAATTTGTAAGGGCGGTCACCCTATTTTATCACATCCGCTCATGGAAGCGGTTGATCGGCAATGTTTAAAATTTACAGCTCATCGGCCGGTTCTGGCAAAACGTATACGCTCACCAAAGAATATATCAGGTTGGCATTACACCCTGATAATGACGCTTATTTCCGTCATATTCTAGCCGTGACATTTACCAATGCGGCTGCCGCAGAAATGAAGGATCGTATTCTTAATACCCTCCGGAGTTTTGCAGCCGGTGAAAACCACCCTATGCTTCAGGATATCGTTTTGGAGCTATATCCCCAAGCGCCCCCACAACGATACGAAGAATTAACCCGGGATATACAACAGCGTGCATCGCGTGTTTTCACCCGTATTCTTCACGCTTATTCCGATTTTTCAGTGATGACCATCGACAGTTTTATGTCACGACTGGTCAACTCCTTCACCGATGAGCTGGGATTACCCTACGGATTTGAAACACGCCTAGACTCGGACTTACTTACCGAGGCCATTTCCCAGTTGTTATCCAAAATTGGTTTGGAAGGAGAAGAGCCCCTTTCACAATTATTGGAAAATTATTATTTAGAACATGCCCGGGAAGAAGGTGCTTGGGGAATTCTCCCCAAACAGATGGAAAGTGTTGCCTCGGACCTGCTGAATGAACAGAGCTACCTTTCCATGACCAAGGTGAGTGAGTTAACGCTGAATGACTGGCAACAGATCCGTAACTATTTAATACGTTTCATTAAGGTTCACGAAAGCGAAATAAAAAAGACGGCGGGTAAGGCGATGGAGAGCATCCACCAGGCCGGTCTATCCGCTACTGATTTTTACCAATCGACCAGAGGAGTTTATAAGTACTTTCAAAGTAAAAGTACAAATTCCAATAGTTGGGATGCACCCAATTCATATGTATGGAAAACCATCAACGAGGGTTTCTGGACAGCCAAAAAAACGTCTAAACAAGCAGAAAATGCGATCGACGGACTAATTCCCGTCTTGACAAAGTGCTTCCAACATATTGAACAGATTAGAGAAACCCACCGTGGTCGAGCGATTCTCTACAAAGCTTTGATTTCCCAGATCTATAACCTATCCCTACTCAATGAAATAAAACGGGAATTAGATCTGTTATTGCGCAAAAATAACCAGGTCCATATTTCGGAATTCAATCGGAAAGTAATGGACATTATTGTCCGCGACCCGGTACCCTTTATTTTCGAAAGACTGGGCGATAAATATTTTCACATCCTCATCGATGAGTTCCAAGATACATCGCGTTTGCAATTCGCCAATTTGCTACCGTTGATCGACAACTCCCTAGCCTCGGGTTATTTCAATCTCATTGTTGGCGATGTGAAACAAGCCATCTATCGTTTCCGGGGTGGTGATATGGAACTCCTCTTACGACTATCCCATCAACAATCGGAAGCATTGACCCAAATGTATGTGCAACATTCAAGTTTTCTCACGGATCGACTTCACCAGGTCGGTAAAAATGTTGCCCTTTCGCGGTTGAATATCAACCGGAGAAGTTTCCAAGAGATCACTACTTTTAACAACGACTTTTTCGAGTTTCTAGCCCAGCACAATGAATTCTCTCCAGAAATGCTGGCAGAAGTTTACGACGAGCATTTCAAACAAGCTATCGGCCCAAATGCTTTAATTGGAGGCCATGTCGAAATCAACTTTTTTGAAAAACCTGACCCTTCAGAAGGATTCGACAACCCCACTTTTATGGACGACAATAAACCTGACGAACCAACGGATCCGCAGGTTAATTATGTCATAGAGCTTATAAGGAATTTAAGGAAAGAGGGATATACATGGAGGGACATTGCGATACTCTGTCGCTACAAGAAAGATGCAGCACAATTAGCTTTGTGGCTTGAAGAAGAGAATATCCCCCTCGTATCGGATGATTCTCTGCTATTATCCAATTCGAATTATGTCCGTTTCTTAATCGCATTCATCAAAGTACTCTATTATCCGTCCCATCGTAATCACCGAATGGAAGCGGCTTTGCTTTTTCAAAATGTGGTGTTAAAGGAAGCCCTTTCGGGTATTCTGTTGGCGGAAATGGTTGAAATGAGTCGGTTAACCGATTTGGATTCGTTTCTCTCCTTTTTTGAGCAAAAAGGCTTTCCATTGGAAAAAAAAGAACTGGAGAGTCTAGGGTTATTTGAATTGTGCGAACAAATAATTGCCCGTTTTCATCTGAGTAACCATCCAGTTGAGAACAACTACCTCTTCCGTTTCCTGGACGAAGTGCTGAAGTTTGAAACGACCCGGGTTAACCATATGGGGGATTTTCTAAATTGGTGGAATGACACGGGTAGTAACCTTTCCATTGTAGCTCCCTCCGATACCGATGCTGTTCGAATTACCACCATTCATAAATCCAAAGGTTTGGAATATCCAGTCGTCATTCTCCCCTTTGCTGACTGGCGGGCTACTCCAAAAGCGGGCAGTCGACTTTGGGTGGATCTGGAAAGTATCGACTACCCCGAACTTCAAAGCGAGGGCAAAAGGCTTCTGAGTGCGGCCGTGCCTTTTACAAAAAGTTTACTTGAAACACCGGTAGAAGAACAATACCACCAGGAGGTCGATCGCGTGTGGATCGAAAATATCAATTTGACCTATGTCGCTTTTACAAGGGCTGTTCAACGATTGTATATTTCAGCGGAAATGCCGAATACGCCTCGTGAAGGTGGGAATAACGCGGCTGCGGCAGTACATTTATGGTTACAAAAATACCTTTCCGAGAAAGGGTTATGGGAAGAAGATAGAAACCGATATATCTTATATCAGGGACGCTTCCACCCTTCCCCATCACGATCAGAGCAAAAGACTCCCTTCACATTACGAACCTCAATGAAGAATCGCAAAGCTACGGGGTTGAGCCTGAAACGCAATGCAGAACAGATCTTTGATACTGAAAATTTTGAACAACGTAATAACCTCCTTCAAAAGACGAAGCAACTTTTAATTCAACTTCACAGCGTAGATGACTTGGCGCGGGTCTTACAAAAGAATATAGCTACCGGATTATTGCGTACCGAAGACTTGGACTGGGTTGAAACCAAGGTTCAACGTTTATTTCAACAAGCAGCATTCGTGGAAGCCTATTCCCCGCAAAACAAAAGACTAAGCAGTGAATTAATATTAAAGGGTGGCGCCACCCTAGAAGTAGATAGAATGGTATTGTCCGAAAAGGGGGTGTATTTAATAGTTTTATTCCACAAGGGGGATGAGGGGGTACAACGCTTAAAAAAACTACTGCGAATAGGACAGACTGCCGGTTTAAAAAATGTACAAGGTCGTTTAGTAGACTTACAGGAAGAGCTAATCAAAGAGGTACTTATTTAACCTTTCACTCTTTTGGGAATTACTCTGTCCCGGTTGAACATATACCCTACCCCTTTCAACGTCTTTATATATCCTTCCCCCAGTTTTTCGCGTAATTTCCGTATATGAACGTCTACTGTTCTTTCGAGAACATAGATGTCTGCCCCCCAAATTTTTTGCAGAATCTCTTCTCGACCACAAACCTTATCGGGGTGTTGGGCTAGATAATACAGTAATTCAAATTCCTTTTTGGGGAGGGTCATTGAGTGGTTATCCTGTATTACGGAATAATTTTGGGGATTAATTATGAGATCAGCGATGGCCAATTCTTCTTTGGTCTCCTTTTTTTCTTTTTCCCTGCGAAACAAGGCGTTGATACGACTGATGAGCGCCCTAATTTTCACCGGTTTGGTGATATAATCATCCGCTCCCACTTCAAACGCGGCAACCTCCGAATATTCCTCTGAACGGGCCGTGAGAAAAAGAATGTAAACTTCTTTAAATTCGGGAAGTAACCGAATTCGCCGGGCGGTTTCAATACCGTCCAACTGCGGCATCATGATATCGAGGAGAATTACGTCGGGGCGAAACCCTTTTTCCAAACGCTTTAAAGCAATATTACCGTTGCTCGCTGATTCGACCGTATATCCTTCTTTCGCTAGGTTGTATTCTAAAAGTTCAACAATGTCGGGCTCGTCGTCTACAATCAAGACTTTATACGAGCGAGGAATGTTTCCATGTGTATCCATAACCTGATCATTCTGTTACACAAAACTAGCCCCTATTTCCTTTTTTTGACGCTATGCCCAACAGGCTTAACAAAATGATAATATTATCATTTGGAAGAAACTCGAAACATTTTCCCTTTTTCATTGGTTATGAGTAAGTTACCTTCTTTGGAATACAAAATTGCTTCGGTTTGTCCCTTGTAGAACCGTAAACATCCAGCCGGTAAAGAAAAGCTGATGTTGTCGTGGTATATATCAAATAAAAATATTTTCCCATAAGACAAAAGAGCAAATTGTTTCCCATTCGGGGCGATATCAGCTGCGGTTATTGTTTCATTGAGACGAATGCTGTCGCTTGGATAAAGGGTATAGTCACCTGCACGAGCCGGTATTTTGTATAAATAGGTATAGCGTGGCTTAGAACCTGTATTTTTTGAAAATAGATAAAGTGTGTCTTGGTGATAGAAAAACGCTTCACAGTCGAAATGTCTCTTTTTACGAGACTCCGGATATTCTGTTTGTAATCCGTATCGAAATGTAATGGTCTCTAATTCTTTCTCTGACGCATCTTCCTTGACGATATAGATGGCTAGGTCCCTACGGTTGTTTTGATTATTACCGAAATCGCCAATAAAAAGACGTCCTGCCCGATCTTGAGCCAACTCCTCCCAGTCGTAATTCTTTAGATTTGAAAAACGACGTATTTCCTCCAAATCCCCCTCTAAGGTGACTCTGAACAGCTCTGGCGGAGAACCACCGTCGTTGTGTGTCCATACCGACTTTTGATCGGCCGCTAAGGCGAGGCCGGAACTCTCGGTTATTTGAAGGGGAAGTTTTGCTATTTTGTCAATTGTGTAGTTTGAACGAACTTTGTCGAAATCATAACGCTTCATATCTGGACTACACCCACACAAAAGTGTTTTAGAAACCACCCATAAATAGAAAAAATTCATCGTAATGAGCACCAATCAAACCGTGTCTAGCACCGGCAAATATAAAGAATCACCCTCGCATGTGAAATTTGCATCCGTTTTGGTAGGGTTGATTGCCCTGGTTTACATCTTAAGCAAACTAAGCGACCCCCTTCTATCCCTACTTTTTGCTGCGTTATTTTCTATACTTCTTCTCCCTATATGCGAACGTCTCGAAAAATGGGGTATGCACCGCATCGTGGCGATAGTCATCAGTATTATTCTGTTTTTTGTTGTACTAGCCGGGTTTATTTGGTTGATCATTTTGCAGGTATCCTCTTTTGGTGACGCCATTCCACCCTTCGTATCCAAAGCAGAAACTTTCATCGAATCGGTCATTGCATGGATTGAAAGTAATTTCGACGTTAGTCGCAATCAGCAAGTCAGTGAAGCAAAAAAATACCTTTTGAGCATGCTTGGGGAGAGTCGTAATTATATGGCACAGGTTGTTGTCTCCGTGGGCGGTCTTTTGGGCACTGCGTTTTTGGTCCCGCTCTATGTATTCTTCTTTTTACTCTACCGCGATTTTTTCAGAAATTTTATTTATAAAGCATTTAAAGGGGTTTCCAATACAAGGCTCGATCGCATCTTAGCGCGTATTTACGAGGTGGTACAGAGTTACATGTCGGGCCTTCTGCTCGTCATTATTATTGTTGGTATACTCAATACGATTGGCCTTTGGATTTTAGGAGTTGATTATGCAGTATTTTTTGGCTTTCTAGCTGCCATTCTTATTGTTATTCCGTATATCGGTATTTTTATAGGATCGATTCTACCGGCGATTTATAGTCTAGTCACCATGGATTCTCCCTGGATTTCCTTGGGGGTGATCGGGGTGATGTCCTTGGTTCAATTTCTCGAAGGGAATTTCATTACTCCCAATGTGGTGGGCTCCAAAGTGAGTATCAACCCCCTGGCAGCGATTATCATGCTATTATTGGGTGGAAAATTATGGGGTTTTGCAGGCTTGATCGTGGCACTACCGCTTACGGCTATCATCAAGGTAATTTTAGATTCTTCACCGGCTTTGGAACCCTATGGATATTTATTGGGTGAACCCGATAAGGAACTAAAGGAAGAACTTGGTAAAGTAGGGCTGGTGGAGCCTACCAAAGACAGATCAGGTCCGCCCCAAAAGAGAAGGCGTTATTCGAATCGAAAAAGGCGACCTGCTGCAAAAGACGGGGAGGTTACACCAAAACCGTCGCCTAAATCTAGCCCTAAGCAAACCGGCGACAATCCCTAAAAAAAAACGGGAAAAACATGTTGGTCGTTTTTCCCGTTTTTTTTACTCCCATTCGATCGTAGCGGGAGGTTTGGAAGAAATATCGTATACAACTCTATTTACGCCTCTTACCTTGTTGATGATGTCATTCGACACCTCGGCTAGAAAGCTATAGGGTAAGTGCGCCCAATCGGCGGTCATACCGTCAATGGAGGTCACTGCACGTAAGGCTACCACGTTTTCGTAAGTACGTTCATCACCCATTACCCCTACACTTTGGACTGGTAATAGCATGGCTCCCGCTTGCCACACCTCCTCATAAAGCTTATGTTTTTTGAGGCCAGTGATAAACAGATGATCCACCTCTTGCAGTATGGCTACTTTATCGGCAGTAACCTCACCCAAAATGCGAATTCCCAAGCCGGGTCCCGGGAAAGGATGACGCTGTAATATGTTTGGAGAAATCCCCAAAACCCGTCCTACAGCGCGGACTTCATCTTTGAAAAGTGAATTCAGGGGTTCAACCACCTTTAGTTTCATAAAGTCTGGTAACCCACCTACATTGTGGTGGGATTTGATGGTTGCTGAAGGCCCTTTTACCGATACCGATTCGATGACGTCCGGATATATAGTACCCTGGCCTAGCCATTTTACATCCGAAATCAGATGGGCTTCATGGTCGAACACATCGATGAATGTTTTCCCAATTGCCTTTCGTTTCGCTTCAGGATCCGTAATACCTTCCAATGCTTTGTAGAATTGAGCTTTGGCATCCACCCCTTTTATATTGAGCCCCATGTGTTCATATGACGCCAACACTTGCTCGAATTCATTCTTCCTAAGCAATCCGTTATCAACGAAAATACAGTACAGATTCTCACCTATAGCTCTGTGAATTAGAGTGGCTGCTACTGTCGAATCCACCCCACCCGAGAGAGCCATTACTACTTTGTCATCTCCGAGTTTAAATTTTAAGTCACGAATTGTTGCCTCTACAAAAGACTCTGAAGTCCAACTTTGGCTGCATCCGCAAATATTTACGACAAAGTTGAATAGGATATCTTTTCCGTGTTCGGTGTGGGTCACCTCGGGATGGAATTGAATACCGTAGGTTAATTCTTCGCTGATCTTAAAGGCAGCTACATCCACCGACTCTGTGGTAGCTAATACGTTGAAACCTTCTGGAATCCGAACAATTGTATCGCCGTGAGACATCCAAACCTGAGTATTAGCCGGTAGCCCAGCAAATAGGGAAGAGTCATCGTCGTCGACTTGTAGAAGTGCCCTACCATATTCTCTATGCGCAGCCGGAAGTACATCCCCACCGGAAATATGGGCGAGTAATTGTGCTCCATAACATACTCCTAGTAAAGGTATTTTACCACGTATTTCGGTAAGGTCCACTCGGGGAGATCCCTGATCTCGAACAGAGCAAGGACTACCCGACAGAATCACTCCTTTAATTGACGAAGTAATTTCAGGTAAATGATTGAATGGATGGATCTCACAATAGACGTTCAGCTCTCTGATTCTACGGGCGATCAACTGGGTATACTGCGACCCAAAATCAATGATTAAAATCTGTTCTTTCATCGGTTGTTGTAACTAAGTCCCAAAAGTAGACAGAAAGCCCGAAATGATAAAATCATAAGGTTAATAGAAAAAATATTTGTCAATCAATATTTTATTCTACCTTTGTAGCATTATATATCATTTTTTTAAAATCCAATGAATCAAGGAACAGTAAAATTCTTTAATGACACCAAAGGATATGGCTTCATTAAGGATACCGAATCAGGACAAGACTACTTCGTACACGTATCAGGTCTTGTGGACGAAATACGTGAAAACGATGCAGTTACTTTCGATCTGCAAGAGGGACGTAAAGGTCTTAATGCCGTGAATGTGAAACTTGTTTAAGTAATACATATTAAGCATTTAGATTGAACGAAGGCTGTCGGACGCGACAGCCTTTTTTTGTTAGTAACCATGATTTTCACATCGAGTTCAAAACTTGCGAATAATTTTATATTGATCTTGGTTCAATCTCAAGGCTTTAAAATAATAATTGCTTATATTTTGACCTCTATCCTATTTGATTAGAAAATTACCATCAGCCAAATATACATTATATACCAGTTTGAATTAAAACCCTGAAATACTATGCAAATACCGAATAGCCTATTTTGAAGTTAGAATTGAGTGGACATACATTCATTAGTAGTAGAACATGGGACAACGGTGCAATCTCTTATACCCACCTGGACAACCCATAACCGATAACTACAGCCTCATAATACCACAAACTATATCATAGCGGGGGGATAAAGAAATAAGCTGGAAATGAATCCTTTCGCTAAAGGAAGTGAAAAATAGTACTTCGATGAGGCAGGTAGTTTTGAAGCTGAAATAAGCAAATTGAAGGCGCAAAAGGTTTATCGATTTTCGGATATTAAATTAAAATCATTTCCCCTGACCCTGGCGGAAACCGATCAAAATTTTAATACAACTCAAAACCCTTGTTAATTTAAAATTCTGGTTCCGTGAACCCCTCTGACAAAACCGGAAAGGTATTTATTTTTGTCAATATGAATAGAAGAAATTTTCTCCTCGCTGCTTCCGCAACCGCCGGAAGTGTTTTCTTACCTATTCCTGGATGTTCTTCATTCGGAACTCAAATTCCCGATAATAGCGAATTTTCGGTAGATGCAGTCGTAATAGGTGGTGGAATGGGTGGCTGTGCCAGTGCGCTCGCACTTTGTCGCAATGGCCTCAAAGTAATCATGACGGAAGAAACGGATTGGATAGGTGGTCAAGTTTCTCAGCAAGGTGTACCACCTGATGAACATTCCTGGATCGAAACCCATGGTGCACCCGCCTCGTATCGTGACTATCGTAATCGTGTGCGGGACTATTACAAAAGAAATTACCCTTTGACAAGAATAGCACGCAATCGAACTAATCTTAATCCTGGTGACGGCAGTGTGTCCCGAATCTGTCACGAACCCCGTGTAGCCGTAGCAGTTCTTTATGAAATGCTTCAACCTTATATAGCGGCCGGACAATTGCAGATCATTCTTAACTATAAACCTGTTAAAGGGGACGTGTCGGGCGATGAAGTAAAGGCAATCACCGTTGCACATCGTTATACAAACAATAAAATAATATTGACAGCCCCCTATTTTGTTGATGCTACCGAAACGGGTGAACTGCTCCCCCTTACCAAGACGGAATATGTAAAAGGTACCGAATCTCGCCTCCAAACCAAGGAACTGCACGCACCCGAAAAAGGAAATCCGGATAACCACCAAGCATTCACCCTATGTTTTGCAATGGATTATCAAGAAGGTAAAGACTTTGTTGAGGATAAGCCGGAGCAATACGATTATTGGTCACAATACATTCCTAGCCTAACACCTGCCTGGTCGGGCAAATTGTTAGATCTTAGTTACTCCGACCCCAAAACACTGCAACCTAAAAAACTAGGGTTCGATCCGCGAGGTTTATCAACCGGCAAAGCGCTAAATCTATGGTTATATCGACGGATCGTTCATCGCAATAATTTTAAACGTGGCACCATTTCTAACGATGTCACCTTGGTAAACTGGCCGCAGAACGATTACATGATGGGAAATCTCATCGATGTAAGTGAAAAAGAATTTAACGAAACAATAGCAGGTGCCCGGCAACTAAATTTATCTTTGCTCTATTGGCTTCAAACAGAAGCCCCACGCCCTGACGGAGGCCAAGGCTGGCGTGGTCTTAGGCTGAGGAAGGATATTATGGGCACTGAAGACGGTATGGCAATGTACCCCTATGTACGGGAATCCCGACGTATAAAGGCGGAGTTTACGGTACTCGATGAACATGTCGGTGCGGAAAACCGAAAAATGGTAGCCGGAGAAATCGAAGGTATAAAGTCAGCTTCATTTTATGACAGCGTCGGAACTGGATACTATCATATCGATTTGCACCCCAGTAACATGGGCGATAATTACAT
>JBAYRB010000027.1:0-11633 GCA_041676905.1 Spirosomataceae bacterium | reverse complement strand
TGCCGAGGCATTTAATGCTAAAATCAAAGCACTTAGAAGTCAGTTCAGAGGTGTTAGAAATATCCCTTTTTTCATGTTTAGGCTAGCCATGATTTATGCATAATCACCCCCCAGAAATTTTGCCTGATCCACTATTTTCATTCGGATAAAAAAGTAGTAAATGACATACGGTTACGAAAAAATCTATTCAACCGACTCGACGAAATAGAACGTATCGTCGGTAAATTAAACGAGGAAATTATAAATGATAAAGCGAAAGGCGAAAGTCCTGATACCTATGCGCGTTTGATTTCAGATGTATATAAGCTTAAAAATGAGATCTTGGAATTGATTTAAAGCGCAATTTTCAGCACAAAAAAAATGCGCCTACTTTCGTAAACGCATTTAGACGTGACCAGAAGGAGAGTCGAACTCCTACGCCCGTAAGGGCACTACCCCCTCAAAGTAGCGTGTCTACCAATTCCACCACCTGGCCATAGCTTCCCGTAAAAGGAATGCAAAAGTAATGCTAGATTGGCTTTATCGCAATACTTTGATATTAAATTTTATTAGCCACCATCTCCTCTAAAATCATTTATCCGAAAAGGAACTTCGTGTAATAGCTTTTGAAAACGTCTGAAATGTTGATTGTACTCCTGATGCCGTTCTTCATTAAATGGAACCGTTTCCGCTATTTCCACAAATCCTCGCAAATCGGAATAGTCTGCAATCTCCCCCATAGCACGGAGGCCTAGTAAAGCTGCACCTATACACCCAGCTTCACCCGTATTATTCAATACGACTTCCATCCCAAATACATCCGCTAACATACGAACATACTCCGGACTCTGCGTGAAACCCCCACTTGCATAGATCCTTGTTATTTTTTCTTTTTCCGCTAAAACAGACCCTATTTCCCGTAGATTCATCAGAACACCCTCCATAGCTGCTCGAGCAAAATGAAATCGTGTATGAGCCATGTCAATACCGTGATAACAGCCCCTGGCAGCTGAATCCCACAAAGGAGCTCTTTCTCCTAATAAATAAGGAAAGAACATGAGTCCATCGGCACCAGCCCCTACCCGATCTACACCTTCCAACATTTGTTCTATGGAGAGATCTCCAAAAAATTGGTCTTTCAACCACTGGAAAACAACGCCTCCATTGTTGGTGGGGCCGCCCAAAATGAAGGTCTCTGTATCAAGTGGATAGCAAAATGTCCTCATTTCAGGATCAACGTGGCGGACCGACGATGTCCTGCGAATAGCACCGCTCGTTCCTATTGTCAACGCAAAAGAATCACCCTCAATAGCACCACTTCCTAAATTAGCCAAACACCCATCGCTCCCGCCAACAATAATTGGAATACCGGCTAAATTCGCATAATCGGGTGAGTTACAAATACGTCTCATCGTGTAGGGAGAGACGATCTCGGGTAGTTGTCCTTCATTAATTTGCAGCGACTGTAATGTATCATTATCCCATTGCAAGGACGACAGATTCATCAGCCCGGTTGCCCCTGCCATCGAATAATCGGTAAGCAGCTCTCCGGTAAGTCTTAAAATGATATAATCTTTAATACCCGCATACTTTTTAGCCTGATAAAGATTTTCAGGTTTTTTTTGGTTGATCCACAATAGTTTGCAAGCAGGCGTCATAGCATGAATAGGCACACCCGTTCGCAGGTATTGTTGCCGCCCTGCTTCTGACATACGCAACTGGTCAGCAAGGGATCCACTTCGATTATCAGCCCATATAATTAACGGGGAGATCGAGCTTCCCTTCTCATCCAAAGCCATTAAACTATGCATGGCCGAACTAAATACGATCGCCATGGGTGGAACACCCATTTTCGCCACCAGACTGTCTAATACTTGGATGGTTTCCCTAAGAATCAGATCTGGATCCTGTTCGGCAAAACCAGGTTCAGGATGGTGCATCGGATAGGAACCATCCAAAGCAGCTAAAATGCGACCTTCCCGTGAAAAAGCGATGGCCTTTACACGGGTGGTACCCATATCGCAACCTATTATGTAATACTCCACCAGGAATTGGGAGACTAACGGGAAATTTCTAGTACTTCAAATTCTACTAAACCTGCCGGAATTTGTATCTGGGCTACCTCTCCTACGCGCTTTCCCAAAAGCCCCTTTCCGATGGGCGAACCCACCGATATCTTAGCTTGCTTTAAATCCGCTTCCTCCTCCGATACCAGTGTATAGGACACCACCATTCCGTTTTTACGGTTTTTGATTTTAACCGTCGACAGAATCGCTACCATGGAAGTGTCTATTTCACTTTCATCCAATACTCTCGCGTTGGCTAACACTTCCTCCAATTTTGAAATTTTCAGTTCATGGAGACCTTGTGCATCTTTTGCGGCATCATATTCGGCATTCTCACTCAGATCTCCCTTATCACGCGCCTCTGCGATCTGCTTGGCGATAGCAGCTCGACCCTTTGTTTTCATTTCGTGCAATTCCGCCCTTAATTTTTCGAGGCCTTCTTGTGTGTAATACGATACCTTTGCCATGTTTAATACTGTAATCTTTTATAATTTTATTAACGACGAATTCAAGACAGGGCGAAAAAAAAAGAACGGTAACCAAACCGTTCTACAGAAGTAACCCGTCTTCTCGTAGACTATCTAAGTCTTTGATTTGATATATTCTATTTTAGGTTTATCTCGCATCGTCCATATTTGAGTAATTCCAAAAATAACAATATTTGGAATTTCAAACAAAAAACAAATCATTTTTAATATTCTATCTTGCAAAAATTGAACTTTTTCAACCTATTAAGATCCATCCTATGACTATGGACTCGTCACGAAGAATTGTTTTCATGGGGACCCCGGATTTCGCGGTACCCAGCTTAAAGGCACTCCATAACAATGGTTTCGAAATCGCCGGGGTAGTAACCGCACCTGACAAACCTGCTGGGAGAGGGTTAAAATTAAGTCCGTCGCCCGTAAAAATATATGCTATCGAAAATGAATTACTCGTCTTGCAGCCCGAAAAGCTCCGTAGTAAAGCTTTCTTGGAAGCACTGAGTAGCCTACAAGCCGATTTATTCATTGTCGTAGCCTTCCGTATGCTACCGGAAGTTGTTTGGTCTATGCCGAAACTAGGAACATTCAACCTTCACGCTTCCCTCTTACCCCAATATCGAGGCGCTGCTCCCATTAATTGGGCGATCATCAATGGTGAAACCGAAACCGGAGTCACAACCTTCTTTATCGAAAAAGAGATCGATACAGGAAAAATCATATTCCAAGAAAAAGAACCCATCTATCCGGAAGATACCGCAGGAGACCTTTACACCCGATTGATGGAGAGAGGGGCAAAATTGGTGGTAAAAACAGCACAAGCCATATTCGCAGGCAATTATCCGCAGGAAGAACAACGTCACCTCGATGAATTAAAGGCTGCTCCTAAATTATACAGAGAAAACGGCCAAATCGATTGGCGACAATCGACTGTTAAAATCCATAACCTCATTCGCGGTTTGTCCCCATTCCCTTCTGCTTGGACGAATCTCAATGGTCTCAACCTGAAAATATATCGATCCGAAATACGCCCCCTGGAAAATGGAAACGATCTAGAACCCGGAAGTATTCAATCGGATGGAAAAACCTATCTTTATTTCAAGACCGTGGATGGATGGCTTTCGGTTAAAGAACTCCAGTTGGAAGGAAAACGAAAAATGGGCATTGACGAATTTTTAAGGGGATATGATGTAACTAAAAAGTGAAGAAGGGTCTATTTCTAGACTCCCATATCCGGATTAATGATAACAGTGAAAATAACGCTACCTCTCAACGCTCCTATAAAAATTGGCGTAACTCAGACAAACATCGGATTTGAGGAAACGAATCTGTGGTATTCTTTTCAAAAGGGTCGAAGTGAATCGCTTCTATTCCGACATCCAAAGCACCTTTTACATCGGCTATAAGGTTATCCCCAACCATCACAGCCTGCTCAGACTGAACCCCAGCTCTTTCCAGGGTGTGATTAAAAATCATTGGATCAGGTTTCAATACCCCTACCTCCTCGGATATGACGATGTTCTGAAAAAAACTTTTCAGCCCACTGCATTCGATTTTGGTAATACAAGCCTCTCGAAAACCGTTCGATATTAGATTCAGACTATAGCGACTTTTTAGATATTCTAAAATCTCAATCGCGTAGGGAAATAGATGAGTTTTTCGAGGGCAAATTGCTAGGTAGTCGATTTCGAAACGATCCGGAAATGCATTGGGATCTGCACCCAACGTTGAAAATGTCTCCCGAAACCGCCGATGACGAAGAAGATTTTTATCGATTTCTCCACAGTGATATTGCTCCCACAATTGTTGATTAATATGAGAATAGGTGTCAATGAATTCATCGACCTCAATAGTGGAAAATATCAGATCGAATTGATAATCAAAATAAAGCTCCCGCAATGTTTCCCGGGCATTTTTTTCAAAATCCCATAAGGTATGATCCAGATCAAAAAAGATCGCTTTCTTAGTGTAATTGAGCATGATACAAAGATACGAACATTATACGTACCTCCTGCGCTTCAAAACCTTTGTTAAGGCTAGCGGTATTTTCGGCTAATCAAAGCGTGTCGACTATTAACTTCCAATTTTTCGTAGATGTTTTTGATATGATACTTAACTGTTTCTAACGATATCCCCAACCGAACAGCCACCTCCTTATTAGTCAGTCCTTCTTCTATAGCGACCACTATTTGCTCTTCCCTAGGCGTCAATTTGGTAGTTATCTCCCGTGGGTTTTTAGGATTGAAGAAAGAGACGACCATACGAGCAATTCCCGGCGACATGGGCGAACCACCTTCATATAAATTTCGGATCGCTTCTCTAATCTTATCTAACGGGGTTTGCTTCAACAAATATCCTGAAGCCCCATTGCATAGTGCTTGAAAAACCCGGTTCGCATCATCGTAAACTGTGAGCATCATCACGAGACATGACGGTGCCCGTCGCCTAATACGAGAAACCCCTTTTATCCCCGATTCGCCTGGAAGACCTATGTCCGACAAAACAATGTCGAAATAAAGGGTGTCATGCCAGTGCTCAAAAAAAGCTTCTACCGACGATGCTGAAAGCATTACCTTCATATCGGGTTGCTCGCCCAAATAGTTTACGAGCATTTTTCTGATCTCTTCATCATCCTCGATGATTCCCAGGCGTATCATAGTTCAAAATTAACGCCGACCTGCCTACGGTTATATCCCCCTTTTGGGGAGTAAGTCAAACTGTAGGGTAAATCGACCATTTTCTTTCAAAATGGTTAGTTCTCCGCCCATTTTGGAAGCCCTGACCTTCATGTTTTCCACCCCTTTTCCGCCTTGCCGAACTCCTTGCACCGGATTATTTTCCCTAAATCGATTCGAAATAGTTAAATGCAAACCCTCTCCAACTCGAAAAATAAGGTCAATCCTCGAGCCATCACCATACTTTATCGCATTATTCAAGGCTTCTTTAAAAATCAAAAGCAGATTCTGCCGAACTACTTGTGACACCTTAACCGATTTTGTATCCCCTTGAGTTTGAAACTTATAACTAAAATTAAACTCTTCTCTTAAACGGTAAGCATAGTCTTTCATTCGAATCCCTAAATCCTGCATGGTATCATATCTCGAATCGATCGACCATACCATATCACTCATGGTGATCAATGCCTCCTTACTAGTTTCAGCAATTAGTTTGAGTTTTTCTTCGGCTCGCTTAGGGTTCGTGTTGCCATTGGACAAATTCGAAACCTGATAAAAAATTCGTGTTAAAGAACTTCCTACTTCATCGTGCAAATCGGCTGCAATCCGATTACGCAAAGCTTGCTCTCGTCGTACTTTCTCAATGCTAGTTCGGTACCAAACCACCACAAGAGCAAGGAGGAAAAGTAATACCAATAGTTTAAACCACCAGGTCTCGTAATAATAGGGGAGTTTAACGATCGTAAACGATTTAAGTTTGCGATTCATACCCGCATTTAGCGTTTCAAGATCGATGCGGTATTGACCAGGTGAGGGCTCAATGATGGAAATAAATTGTCCTGTTGCCAAATTCTCCCAGCCGCCTCCGTTCACACGATATCGGATTTTCCCGTTGGCTCTATAATTTCCCGGAGTCCCCAAATAAAGGGCCGTCAAACTCTGACCCGGAGTTAAGATTAATTCCTCCTCATCCTTCTCACGATAAGGCCATGTATAATTGACGATCTTGGTGCCATTACTTCCCTTGGAAAGTTGGAATTCCGTGATGTAACTTTCTAATTGGCGTTCATTTTCATACATCCAATCTAGTGTCATATCCAAGATGGTGTATCCCATTAAACCGCCCACAAAAACCCTTTGTCTTTCACGATCCCAAAAAGAAGCCCCTGAGTTGAATTCGGATTGTAACAAACCTTCGGTCCGGTCGATATTACGGATCCTATTCCCCTTGACTAAGTTCAGCCCGTCGGCCGTCCCAGCGATTAACGTCCCCCGTACATGCTCTAAACTGTAAACTAAATTATTACTTAAACCCTCTTTGGTGGTTATATTTTTGATCACATCTCCCCTACCGTCTATTTTAACAAGACCTTGTCCCTGAGTTGCTAGCCAAATTTCATCGTCTAAAGTGATGGATTTGTAAACACCCATTTTGCCGGAATGGGGATAGAGCCCATTTAAATTCGAGTCTTTTAAACGATATAAACCCAAATGAGTACTCAATACCAATGAACTGTCTTCATCTACCCTTATATGCCTAATTTGTAAGTCGGCAAGTTGAATACCCTGATATGCTGCCTCTAATCGATCCAATTGCTTTTCCTTTTTACTTAGAGACCATAGCCCCGCCATGCTTCCGATCAAATAATGGGTATGCGTTTCCGCCAAACTTAACACATAGTCGGCTCGATGAAATGCGTGAATTTGTTGTGCTCGGGGGGATAATGTGTAGGGCAGTTCATGGATACGACCTTGTTCACGATCGAAGATCTTTAAGAATCCCCCTTCTGTACCAATGAGCAAATTCCCATTTTCCATCGGTAATAGCGCATAGGCATGTTTGATTTTTGAGAATACCTGAGGGGTTCCTTTAGGAGAAATATAACCGGCACCATCGTAAGTTCCATAAAAAATCGCCCCATCCGGATACACATAAATACCTCGCGTACTTTTATTTGGCCCGGCATTCGACGGAATGAGTTGAGATAGTCCTTTTGTTTTAGGATAGATTACAAACAAACCTTCTTCATTCCCAAGTAAAACCTCTTTATTATTAAATCGGATAGAAGCTGTTCGAAACTGATAAGTAGAGGGAATTTCGAGACGTTGTTTAACTTGAAGATTTTCATCTAGAATACAGGCTGAGGTAGCATCGGCGTAAACGTGATACCCTGGCCCTTCTTCTAATAAATTGAACGTATGAGGTGAGATTTCGAATCCCTTGATTTGAACTTTTTCGATACCTCTTCCCTCACGCAATCGATATACTCCCTTTTCAAAAATATTCAACAGTAAGCCACCCTCATGGGCAATGACCGACCGTAAACCTTTGTCAACACCGGGTAGGGAGTGACCTACTACGGCATAATTATCCTTAGGGTCGATCGAATACAAAATCCCGGCACTCGTGCCAATCCAATATTTTTCGTCCCACCATGTAATATCATGAAGGTTGATTTTATTTTGATCAGATTTGTAAAGTTCTTCAATCCATGTCATCTGATCCCCTTCGATAAGTAAGATATGCCCACTTGCAAATGCAACCGCGACGGTAGCATTACTCAATAATTTCATCCAATGGACTGTTTGATCAAAGGTCTCAGGATTCGAATCAAATGATAGGGAGTGCACCAGCCACGATTTTAAATCCAGGTAACTCAAACCATTATTTCCAGCCATCCACAACCGATTTCGAGGTCCAATCAATATGTGATGAGGAATATCATCGGCAAGGCGCTGGTCGGAAATCGTTTTTAAAATATCCAGAGACCTATAACCATCATAGCGATAAATTTCACCATTAGTTAAAAACCAAATAAATCCCAAGCTGTCGCATGCAACATCCTTAATCAGAACTTCATCCCTATCCGGAAATAATCGTAGTTTAGAAATAGTATACTCCTGGCAGAAAACGGGCAAGAAACCTAATATGCCCAGAATTGTTAATAAGTATTTACTTAGTGAATTTCCATAGTATGAATCTATCATTCGTAATTCAATCGTACATTAAGTAATTATCCTAAAATTAGAAAAAAACGATTGACTCGAAAACTAAAACTCTATCGGTATTAAAAACAAAATTTATTCATTCTGATATTACCTAACCGCTGCTTTGGTGCCCCTTTAAACTACCGACCCGTTCTCAATTACATTATGAACATGATTATGCCTCAAATCTGCTAATGATCCCCCCAAAAAGACCTAACCTATAGAAATACTTATACCTGTATAAGTAGCCAACGTATACTTCGGCTCGTACTTGCATGGAAGTATGAGTGAAAAGGTGAAAATCAGGGAAATTGACTTGTATGTGATCAACCAAGTCAAAATGTACAGAGAAAAGAAAGGGATTTCTCAGGAGGCACTGGCTTTTCATCTCGGCGTTAGTCCTGGATTTATCGGGCAAGTAGAAAGCCCGAAATACAGGGCAAAATACAATCTCTCACATCTGAATTCGGCAGCCAAGTTATTTGGCTGTTCTCCCCGAGATTTCCTTCCCCTAGAGCCTTTGTGATTTATTTATACCCGAAAATCACAGGAAAGGTAAAAGTAACAAATGCCGCCCAAGCTGTGTAGATAGGTAGAAACCAGGCTATCGTTTTCCCAACCAGTTCCGTATTACAATTTGTTTTTAGCGAATACAACAATCGCCAAGCGACTAGAATTAAATTCGTCAAGATCAAAATGTTACTTCCCAACACGGCCAAACGATTGGGAGTAATCCCCCACTCATTAATTCTGAAGACAATTGCTGACAAGGCGATTCCATTTACCAATATTGTCACTAGCGACAACGCCAACAACAGACCCACTTCGGTTTTATTACGGGTTTGCCGTTGAATGCCATCAGCAACTGAAAACAAGATAATGGCCAAAACACCTGCCAATAGGAGGTTGAAAATGAGTAAGAACTCACGGTCTGTGTACGGATTTTTACCCGTGTAAAGCACCGCTACCAAATAGGAGATTAACATGATTAATACGAAGGGTGTAAAGATCCGAGCGATTACTGGCGAGACTCTACCAACTAATTGCGGATTTACCTGGACAAGATAAGTTGCCAATAGCGGGGCGGCGGCTAATCCGAAAATACCAATGTAACGAAAGTAAAATTCTTCAATATTCAGCGCAATAAGCTTAAATAAACCTACTGTAATAGCTGTTAATATCATCCCCGCGATAAAAATAATTGTACCCATGACCAGCAAATCTCCGTTGTAACGAAGAAACTCAAGTCTTTTTTGCAAGGGTCTATCGCTGTCGCCCACGTATATAAATCCTACTAAAGACCACACAAACAATATTAGATGGAAAAAAGCTAGGGTGAGCGTGTCACTGGTTCGAAGGGGGGGTAGTATATTGACGTATACCACAGAAATTGACAACATCAACCCAACCAAACCAAGTCGCCAAGCTGCTATTTTTTGCTTCCATGCAAAATAAGCCCCCAATATTGGAAATACGATAAAGCTTATATTTCGGGTATAGAAAAATTCTTCATCGATACTGAAAATCTCCGGAATCTTTGCTATCAAAAAAGCTAATATTGATGCCATAAAGACTCTTAATAACTCCCCGCGCTCACCCCAAGTATGCTCATCGCCTACACCACTTAAACGCTCCATCCAAACTCGGGCGATGACCTGGTCCCTTATTTCCGGATAAACCTGTACAAAGTCGTGGGTAAATCCCCTTTTGTTTTGGCGATATAGCCGCTCAAGTACTTCGGGACGGTCAATATTGAGTAAAATTTCTTCTCTCACGGTTTTGATTTTAAGTACGACACAATTTTAAAAAAAAGTACTTTGCACTACAAAGTTAATAATCAAAAAAATTATTCTGTATTTTTAATAAACTCCTCCAAAGCGTCCAAATGGTCGCAAAACGCTTTCCTACCTTCATCCGTCATCTGATAGGTCGTTAGTGGTTTGCGGCCGACAAAGTTCTTTTCAGTTGTAATGTACCCCGCATTTTCTAAAGCGCGCATATGGGTAGCTAAATTACCATCCGTAAGGCCCAACAATTCTTTCAGCTCTTTAAAACTGAGTGTTTCATTGACCATTAGGGAGGACATAATTCCAAGCCGCGCTTTGCTCTCAAATGCTTTATTGAAGTTCTTTAAAATCACAGAAATTATAGATGCTTACATCATTTATTTAAAGGTGCTCGTTCATACCGTACATACATTACCCACCCATAAATTATATGCAGCACCCCAAATCCGATAGCCCATAAAATGAGGTTCAAACTGGGGATAAAAAATGCGGTCAAGCCTAGTAAAATCTCAATCACCCCTAAAGAATAGGTTTCATTTACCGTATACCGACTTGAACTTACCAAGGCAAGCCCGTAAAACACCAAAGAAAGTGGAAAACAGAGCCAGTATAACTCCTGGCTTATAAGTCCTAGACAGAGAATCCCGCCTGTTATTAAGGGAATTGCTAAACTTTTCAAAAGCTGCTTTGTGGCTGGCCCACCAATGGTATAACCTAATTTTTTTGCTTTCCTTACGGAAAAAAAGACCGCAAAGAGCAAGGCAAATACTAAGACAAAGCTACCGTCGACGAGTAATAGGATTTCGGTTCCCGGTTTAAAGTAAGATACGGCGTCGGTGCCAACGGTAAAATAGATATGTAATGCTCCTGCCAGGCCACAAATACCCGCTGAAATCCCCGCTAACCCGCTTAATGACAAGAAGCGTGAGGAGCGTTCCATCATGCTTCTAATCTCTCTAATCTGTTCGAGGGGCTGGCTCATGGTTTAATAGTTAGGCTAGTTTACCACCAGCAATTAACAATAAAACCCATCCTAAAATAAAAAGTAGCCCACCAATGGGTGCAGTAGCTCCAAACTTTGTTATACCTGTAAAGCAAATAGCGTACAGTGAGCCTGAAAAAATCAAAATCCCACCGATAAACGAATAACCTGACCCCGTTAGCATCTTATGCAAGGATGGATCCCCAACTTTAATCAACAGCCCGACCAACACTAACACAATAGCGTGATAAAATTGGTATTTTACAGCGGTTTCAAAGGTATCAGTTCTATTTGCGGCTTCCAAAGTAGCTTTTAACGCATGTGCGCCAAATGCTCCTAATGCAACAGCTAGCGCTCCAAACAAAGCTCCGGCTTGAATCATGAAATTCATCTCCTTCTGTGGTTAAGTGTAGCCTTTTAATACTTTCTATTGGGGCAGCCCGATTTGGGTTGCTAACAAATCTTCCAGTGTTTCTCGTCTTCTCACCAAACGAACCTGTCCTTGATCTATCAAAACTTCCGCAGGTCTAAAACGTGCGTTGTAGTTGGAGCTCATCGAAAACCCGTAGGCCCCTGCATTGCGAATTGCCAGAATATCGCCTTGTCTAATTTCAGGCAGTTCACGATCCTGGGCAAAGTTATCGGTTTCACAAATGTAGCCTACAACATTGTAG
>JBAYRB010000026.1:0-11712 GCA_041676905.1 Spirosomataceae bacterium | reverse complement strand
TTTTCCCATATTGACCAACTCCGCAAGCGCCATAGCCGTTTCCTCAGGATCGGCTAAAAGATCACTGTGGTGTAGTAACACGATGTCAAGATAATCCGTCCGCAGGCGCTTTAGGGAAGCATCAATACTTTGGTGAATATGTTTTCGCGATGTGTCATAAATCTGGAATTTACCATTAGAAGACATCCGTATTCCGCATTTGCTAAACAACACTAAATCCTCTCGCTTATACCCGATTTTCTTTACAACGCTCCCAAAACATTCTTCTATGGTCGAATCCCCATATAAAGCAGCATGATCGAAAGTGTTAATCCCAAGATCCAGACATAATTTTACGGTATCTTCAATTTTTCTTAGGGTTTCTGCTCCTTCATCCTCCCATCGCCAGAACCCGTAAATAGCTTCCGAGACTTTTGGTCCTGAATCACTTAAACTTACTTTCTTCATGTTGCGAACGGTGTGTTTGTTTCCGGTTGCAAAATACTCTATTTTCTCAATCGGAAACAAATACTAGGGGAAGATGACTTTTTCCGTTACGATTTTTTTGTCACCTACAAATCGAGCTAAATAAAGACCGGCAGGAAGTTGTCCTATACTCAGTTGTTGTAGCCCTGTAATACCCTTTAGATCAAAATGACGAATTTTTTCTCCCGTTGAACTCATTATTTCTAAGTGGTGAAACTTCTCCGACAAATGGACTTTCAGTTCACCGCCATCTGCTGGGTTAGCTTGAATCAATCGTTGCCGTTCTTCAATTACGATCGGATGGGTCGTATTGACCTCAACAGACACTATGTTTGAATATTGATGGGAATGGTCACTATTAATGATTTTCAATCGGTAATAGTAAGTTTGGCCCGGCGAGATGTCAAAATCAGTATAAGTGTATTCCTGGGGTTCGCCGAATAAATCCTTGCGTGGAATAATATCCAAATGATGGAACTCCCGTCCATTCTGACTCTTTTCGATCAAGAAGTCCTCAAAATTTTCACTATTTGTGGTTCCCCAGGTAAGTTGAACGCTCTTTCCTTCCGATATTGACGCATTAAAATGGGAAAAATTGACCGGCAGAGGCACTTCTTCAACCGTAATACGATAAACAGTATTTTCACTCAGGCTTACCGCGTAAAGTTCACCATTCTCTGACTCCCCAATATCGGATATTCCAGTGATACCTACATCTACTGAGTCAAATACATACGTATCCCCATTGTGATGGATCAAGTGTAAGAGGGAGTTGTAATAATCCGCACCTACATAATATCCATAAATTGAGGGGAAGGTTGTACCTCTATACACAACACCCCCAATCACAGATCGATTGACGACATTTCCGGTAGGGTAGGTATGAATTGGAAATACCAACTCCTCAACATCGGGGCAGGCACCTGTAAGGGCAAATGGGTCATTCCCCTCATAACATTTCCAGCCAAAATTAGCCCCACGTAGATTTGCGAAGGGAATCACGTTGATTTCTTCATTCGAATTTTGCCCTACATCCCCAATCCATACGTCCTGCGTTAACCGGTCGAAACTCCATCGGAATGGATTTCTCAAACCCAAGGCATAAACGGGGCTATTAGGAAGTAAATTGTCATCTGGAAACGTGCCGTCGACTTGAAAGCGTAAGATTTTCCCTAAATAGGAAGCCGTATTCTGTGCATTATTGGAGGGGTCTCCCGAGGAACCACCGTCACCCGTTGAAAGATAAAGATAACCATCTGGACCAAAATGTAATTCTCCACCGTTATGATTGTTATTTGTCGGGTGAGGAATGATCATAAGGGTGTCTTCGGAAGTAGGGTCGTAACGGTAGCTGTCGTCTGGATCCGTTAAATAACGCTTTACCACCAAGTCCCCTTCTTGATTATTGTGATACACGAAAAATTGTCGCGTTGTTGAAAAGTTGGGATCAAAAGCGAGACTTAATAGTCCTTGTTCTCCGTTGGTTAATAGGTCGGTTGTAGAGAAGAACTCCCCGCGATAGGTAAATGTGTTATCATTTACTCGGTCAAAGACCTTAATCGATCCTGTTTTTTCCACTACAAAAAGGCGTTGGCTACCATCGCCCGCATGTACGACTTGAATCGGACTGGCTAAATTCGTCGTGATAACGGGTTCAAGTTCAAATTTTAGCGTTTGTGCATTCGTTTTTACCGCTATTGAAAGTAGCGTAGCCAGAACGGTACTCATTAGTGAAAATGGGTGTATAGTTTTCATGGCATAAAGGTGTTGTATGATGATGAAGTTGAATTTTTATTTCTTGCCCCGCTGGCAAAGCTTCAAGGGGTAACGGTTTAAAATAACGTTGGTTCCTTTTCTAAAAATCAATAAATTACTATTAAAATACCAATTTCGAAACCTATCGACTCTTTGTTTTACGATGGCTGATATCAAAAATATTCAAGAATTATACCAATTACTAGGGGTGAAAAAAGAGGAAGTTCGCTTCGGAGGGGGTTTGAAAAAGTTGGCTGATCAACATAGCAAAGGGAAAATGACTGCTCGGGAAAGGGTCGCTTATCTACTCGATGACGAAGAATCTTTCCTGGAAATTGGTGAGTTTGCGGGCGATGGGATGTATGAGGAGGAGGGAGGCTGTCCCTCTGGTGGGGTAATCACAGGGGTTGGATATGTTTCGGGTCGTTTGTGCATGATCGTAGCAAATGATGCATCAGTTAAAGGGGGAGCCTGGTTTCCAATTACCGCCAAAAAAAATATCCGTGCCCAAGAGATTGCCATGGAGAATCGGTTACCGGTTGTCTATTTAGTGGACAGTGCGGGGATTTATTTACCCTTACAGGCCGATATTTTCGCAGACAAGGAACATTTTGGTCGCGTATTCAGGAATAATGCGAAAATGTCGTCACTCGGAATTTACCAGATTTCAGCCATTATGGGGAGTTGTGTGGCGGGGGGAGCTTACCTACCTGCCATGTCGGATGAAGCATTGATGGTGGAGGGTACTGGTTCCTTGTTTTTAGCTGGGCCTTATCTAGTAAAATCTTCGATAGGGGAACAAATCGACGCTCAAACCCTAGGGGGAGCCGTAATGCATACGGAGATTTCGGGGGTGGTCGATAATCGCTACCCCGACGATGCTACCTGTTTGGATGCTATAAGAGAAAGAATCGCTCGATTGGGACGTTTCCCACGAGCAGGTTTCGACCGCATAGCCGCGAAATCGCCACGCTTGAGCCCTGATGAAATCCAACAAATTCTGCCGGCAGATCGTCTAAAACCCTATGATACCCGAACTTTGATGGATTGTATCGTTGACGAATATACCTGGGATGAGTATAAGCCGGATTACGGGAAATCGTTATTGTGTGCATATGCCAGGATTGACGGGTGGAGTGTAGGTATTATTGCTAATCAAAGGACCATGGTCAAATCGGGGGAGGGCGAAATTCAAATGGGAGGCGTTATTTATTCTGATAGTGCTGATAAAGCCGCACGTTTTATCATGAACTGCAATCAGAAGAACATTCCGCTGATTTTTTTTCAGGATGTCACGGGATTTATGGTTGGAAGTAGAAGCGAAAGAGAGGGGATTATCAAAGACGGAGCAAAGATGGTAAATGCCGTTGCAAATTCGGTGGTTCCCAAGTTCACCATCATTATCGGAAATTCCTATGGAGCCGGAAATTATGCGATGTGTGGAAAGGCGTTTGATCCAAGATTGATTTTTGCCTGGCCTACCGCCCAAATTGCGGTGATGAGTGGAGCAACTGCAGCCAAAACCCTGGTTCAAATTCAGACAGCGTCACAGAAAGCAAAGGGAGAACCTTTAACGGCTAAAGATGAAGAGCAGATCTTGCAGGAAATTACCGAACGTTACAATGAGCAACTGTCACCCTATTACGCCGCAGCTCGTCTATGGGTTGATGGAATTATTTACCCGGAAGAAACCCGTAAAGTGCTCTCAAAAGGGATTGAAGTGGCAGATCACGCCCCCCTCACCGAACGATTAAATGTCGGAGTATTTCAGGTATAAATGATTAGAAAAGAAGTCTCCACGGCATTATATCTCTCGTAAGACATTTATTCCCGACTAGAACCCATGCAAAATAGAATAAGAATAGTTTTTTGGCTACTGCTGCTTACGTCACCTCTTATCGCACAAACTTCTACCGAACCCTGGAAGGGATTTCAAAAAGTAAAATTTGAATTCATGGGGCGGGAGGCTTGGTATGTAAAACCAGCCATCCCCCTGGAAGGTAAACCCTGGGTTTGGCGAGCGCATTTTCCCGATTGGCATACCGAAATGGACAGCATTCTCCTATCCTGGGGATACCATGTTGCCTACCTGAATACGAACGGAATGTTCGGTCACCCTTCGGCCTTGCTGATTTGGGATCGTTTTTATGAATACCTAACGGAGGAAAAAGGATTTGCTGATCGGGTCGCCTTAGAAGCGGTTAGTAGGGGCGGGCTGTATGCATATGGTTGGGCGAAGCGTAATCCAACTCGCGTAAGCTGTATTTACGCAGAAGCGCCTGTATGTGACCCCCGAAGCTGGCCAGGAGGGAAAGGGAAAGGTATTGGTTCGCCCAGTGACTGGGAAAAATGGATGGAAATTTTTGGACTGACGGAAGCGGAGGCAGCGGCGTTTACCGATATACCCCTGAACGACTTAACGGGTTTGGCGAGTTTTAAAGTGCCAGTGTTACATGTTGTAGGACCCAATGATAAGGTGGTTCCTAACGAAGAAAACACCTGGCCGCTCATTCAAAACTATATAAAAGTCGGAGGACCTGCTACAGTTTATACCTTATCGCGAAGTGAACAAAAGCTAAATGGACACCATTTCGACATTGAAAACCCAGCGTTGTTTGCCAAATTCATTCATCAGCATTCCTACCCCGTTCAAAAAAGACTAGCCCCAGCCGATTATATAGAACCAAATGGGGGAATAATTACAGCATTTGAGAAATTTAAAAACCAAAAACACGGAACCGTCGCTTTCCTAGGAGGATCAATTACCCACAATCCGGGTTGGCGGACTAAAACCATTCAGTATCTAAAAGAACGGTTTCCGGAAACAAATTTTAAGTTTATTTCAGCAGGGATTCCTTCATTGGGGAGTACGCCCCATGCGTTTCGATTAGAAGAAGATGTGTTGAAACAGGGTATACCCGATTTGTTATTTGTGGAAAGTGCGGTGAACGATCGTACCAATGGATTTAGTGAAAAAGCGCAGATTCGGGGGTTGGAGGGAATCATTCGACAAGCGAAGGTAGCAAATAGGCAAATGGATATTGTGGTTATGGCATTTGCCGACCCCGATAAGACCGGCGACTGGGATCAGGGGCGCGAGCCAGTGGAAATTTTGGTACATCAGAAAGTGGCCAAACACTACCAGCTACCTTTTATAAACTTAGCTCGAGAAGTATACGACAAGGTAAAAGCGGGAGAGTTTTCCTGGGAATATGATTTCAAGGATCTTCATCCATCTCCTTTTGGTCAAGAAATCTATTTTGAGGCCATTAAAACACTTTTGAATCAGGATCAATTGGGGAGACCTACACCTAAGTTGCCCCAGGTTATGGATCCATATTCTTATAGTGCAGGTCGTTACGTAAACCCTGGTGAGGCGAAAAATCTGCAAGGTTTCAAGTGGGTTGAATCGTGGAAGCCTTCTGACGGGAAGGCTACACGCAAAGGTTTTGTGGAGGTCCCCATGTTAGTTGGTGAAACAGAAGGGGCATCTTTTGAACTGGAATTTGAAGGCCGAGCCATTGGTATTGCCGTAGTCTCTGGACCGGACGCTGGTACCATCAGTTACCAGATTGACGGTAAGAGGGCGCGTACTATAAATCTAATGACCCAGTGGAGCAACCAACTTCACCTTCCCTGGTATCTGATGCTCGACGACGAATTAAAGCCGGGAAAACACAAGCTCAGGGTGAGGCTACTCCCGCGGGAGGCGGGCGATCCAAAGGGGAATGCCTGTAGGATTGTCTATTTTCTAGTCAATCGCTAGCCCTACCCTCGGAGCAAAGCTTCCGCAACAGCAAGGTCTTCTGGGGTCGTAATTTTGATATTTTTATAGTCTCCTTCTACCAGGTGGACATGGAAACCAGCATGTTCTACCACGCTAGCACAATCGGTGAAATGCGGGTGGTAGTCGGTATCAAAAGCCTTTTTCATCATATCTGCACGAAATACTTGCGGGGTTTGAACCATTCGAAATCCTTCGCGATCCACCTGAATTGAAGAGCCATCCCGTTGAATTTTTCGGATGCTATCTTTCAGGGGTAAGGTTGTAATAGCTGATCCAAAGACCGAGGCTTCTTCATAACAATGGGATATAAGGGAAGGGGTAATGAGTGGTCTGACACCGTCGTGCACGGCAATCAGTCCATGTGAATTTTCGATTTCCGCTAATCCGTTTTTTACGGAATGAAATCGCGAACTCCCTCCTGTGACGATTTGATGGGGATAGGCGATCTTGTATTTTTCGACGATCCTTTCCCATGTGGAGATTTGGGTTTCAGGAAGAACCAACAGAATAGAAACGTCCTCCACCGTTGCAAAGGCTTTAAACGTATGGTACAGAACCGGCTTACCACCCAGGAGGAGGAATTGTTTCGGGACATCGCTTTTCATCCTTGAGCCGCTCCCTCCAGCAACGATAATTGCGAATTTTTTCATCTCGAAAAAAAACGTCCGAGTGAAAAGCCCGGACGATCTTTTTTATCATTAAAACCTTTGTTTTCTAGATAATCAACATCACATCGCCGTAGGTAAAGAATTGATATTTCTCTTTTAAAGCGATTTCATATGCTTTCATGATTAAATCGTATCCGCCAAATGCACAGGCATTCATCAGCAAAATGGATTCCGGTAAATGGAAATTGGTGATTAACGCCGTGCCTATTTTAAAGTCATAGGGAGGAAATATGAAGCGGTCAGTCCAACCTTCCACCGGCTTAACATGGCCGCTGGCTGAAACGGAGGATTCAATGGCTTTCAGAGAAGTGGTGCCTACCGCGCATACTTTTTTACCCGAATCCAGAGCCGTGTTGATAATGACAGAGCTCTTTTCTGAAATGAAATAATTTTCCGAATCGGTTTTATGCTTGGTAAGGTCTTCTACATCTACATTCCGGAATGTACCTAACCCTACATGTAGGGTGATAGGCGCAAAATTCACGCCCTTCAGTTCAAGCCTTTTTGAAATGGCCTTCGTGAAGTGTAGTCCAGCCATTGGCGCCGCTACTGCGCCTAATTTTTCCGCAAAAATAGTCTGGAAATGCTCCCTATCCTCAGGGGTTACCGATCTCCTAGAAATGATTTCCGGGGGGAGTGGGGTTTCACCAAGCTCATTGATTAGGTTCATGAACTCCTCGTGGCTACCATCGTACAGGAAACGAATCGTTCTACCCCTGGAGGTAGTGTTATCAATCACTTCAGCTACCAGTTCGCTGTCGCCGAAATAGAGTTTGTTGCCCACCCGTATTTTCCGAGCTGGATCCACTAATACATCCCACAGACGCATTTCGCGGTTCAACTCCCGTAATAGGAAAACTTCGATTTTCGCGCCTGTTTTCTCCTTCTGGCCAAAAAGCCTTGCAGGAAAAACCTTGGTGTCATTGACCACCATTACGTCGCCATCGTCGAAATATTGTATTACTTCGCTAAATGTTCTATGTTCTATTTCCCCTGTCTTGCGGTGTACGACCATCATTCTTGCCTCACCCCTTTCTTTTGGATGTAAGGCTATCAAACTTTGAGGTAGATCGAATTTAAATTCTGACAGTTTCATAAGTATATGTGAAGCAAGTAAAGCCCCTAGCGTTCAATCAATTAAACGGAAGAGGGCAAAACAGATTGTGCAAAAAAATAAGACCGCAAAAATAGTTAATTTTTTTGTCAAATCTTAACTATTAACGCTTTTTTTGTCCTCATCCTTATAAAGTACAATTTATTCTTTTTCTCACCTTAGCGGATTCGATTTTTTTTTGGTATTTAAACAAAACGATGCGAATCCCTACCCCGTAGGATCGCCTCGTTTTTATGATCTTGTTAGTGGTTAATGTTTAGCCCACCAAAGCGGGGTGGTGTTACCGTCTTCGCCGCCCAGGTACTGTAACGCTTGGTTGTACCCTGCAGGGTTGCTGGCTGGGATACTCGAAGGGTATTTGATCCGTTGGGGGAAGAACTTAACATTCACCGTCATGTAATTGCTGCTATTGAGATCCGGTAAGTTGGTTAGCGGATTCTCGACGGCAGGATTGTCAAAGAAGGGGAGGCCTAATCGACGATGGTCACTCCAAGTTTCTAGGGGTAACCAAGGCGTCTGTGCAATAAACTTTTGAGTAATTATTTTGGTCAGGTGATCGTTTCTGACCTCGCCATTTTTATACAAGTCGTTTTTCGGATAAGTCTTCTCTACCGTCCCGGGCGTGTTGGTGTACCCGTCAATAAAACTTGCTGTATAGGTTGCCGGAGGCTCCGCTACATGGTCCCAAGCGACAGATGTACCCACCATGTTGTAGTCGGTGGACGCCTTATAATCGGCGGCGAAATTACTTACCCCCCAATAGGCGAAGTTTGCATCGATACCGGCTTCGTAGGCATCTTTTCCGCTCATAGGCACGTTCCATCCACGAACCGCTGCTTCGGCGATAAGGAAATAAGTCTCCCAGGGCGCGAAGAAGATTCTTTCGTTGTTGCTGTCTCTAAATTTCTGGCCATGTCGAGGGGTAGCCCCGTTGAAGTTATATATATTGTTCTTAGCGCCCTTTCTTCCCCAGTCGCCGTAGGAAGGCGCGTTCCAGGTGAACTTAGCATCGAGGGTCAGTACGGTATTGCTATTGTCGTCTACTAGCGTACGCTCGGTAGTCACAGCGGTATTATCCCATGAAGGATATCGGTTAAAATCGGGGTTATTGACATCTCCTGGGATGATGTACGTTTTGTAAGCTCTGGGGTCTATGGTGTGGGGTAGTCCGTCGAGCCAGTAGCCTGCCATAGGGTTATTGGTCATCGTAGTAAAGTGGTCGAGTAACCGAAGCCCGAGATAATTGGCAGGCTTGATATAACTCTGTTTGTCGGCGCCGACTTGATCAGCCGATTTGATTCCACCCAAACCGAGGTAAAGATTGTTAATGGTGGATGATAGCTGAAAATAATTCCATTCACGGGTCATGACACCGGTTAAGGGATCCCAACCCGGTCTTTCGGCTACTTTGAAGGTTTCAGCAGCTTGCGTTATTAGAGGGGAATTGACAGCCGCTTCAAACTCTTGTTGGGCTTTCCCAGCATCAACCTCCGATAAGCGCATGGCGAGTCGCAGTCGCATAGAGTTGGCGTATTTCTGCCAATTGCTAAAATTGAAACCGTAAGCCTGGTCGAATTTTGCTATATCGCCACTACTGATGTTCAGGTCGAGTTTGGAGGAGGCATCCTTCAGCTCATCTAAAAAGAAATAGTAAGCTGTTTTCAAATCGGCAAACTCGGGGTTGGTTCCCTGAAATCCATTGATTGGAATGGGGCCAAACGTATCCGCTAACTCACTCATCAAATACACACGCCAGATGCGCGCCACTTGCAATAGGTTATGTGAGTATTCTTTGATATTTCCCGATTCGATTTGTTTTTCGGCAACCTGAATAGCCGCGTTAATATTATTGAGCCAACCTCCCATATAGGACATGCTATAGTAATCGGCCGACCAGCCATCGTTGTGGCTTCCAGTTACAATTCCACCCCCGTATTGCTGACGGCCTGTTGTTTTCCAGTATAGCACGAAAATACGTTCGGCTATATGCGGGTCCATCTGAGCACCAATGATCGAATTGTTAATAAAGTATTCAACTTGAACCTGGTTTTCCGTAGCCATGTACGGATCGGCATTGATCTCATCGAAATCAGCACAGGAAGTGGCTGAAATCATAAGTACGGCTGCCGGTATTAGTCTTTTATATATCGCTTTCATAATGAAGGAATGTCTTTTATTTCCAAATCAATAACTTGTGTTAGAAGCCTAAAGTGAGTGAGAACAAGAAGGAACGCATGGTCGGATAGGCACCGCTCTCAAAACCAAGGGCATTAGTACCTGTGGCAAATACGGACTCGGGGTCAATTCCATCCATATGACTGGAAATCATCCAAACATTATTGCAGGATGCCGAGATCCGCGCCGATTGGAAAACCTTACCTAACATGTCTTTAGGCAAAGCGTAACTAAGGGTTACATTCCTTAAACGCACATTCGTTGCATCGTAAATATAAGCTTCACCCACACCCAAGTTGTTGAGGGTAGCCACGGTTCTCCAGTATTGTTGCTGGGTAACTGATTTGGTGTTGGCGACGTAATTGTTCTCGACAACGGTTACACCCTCTACCACCAAGTCGGGACGTTCGCCTCCCGGTGCGGTTACTTTTGCCGTACCGGCCGCCTGTAAACCGACATGGGTAGCTGAGAAGATTTCGCCACCAAAACGAGCATCCACAAGGAAGGATAAACCTACACCTTTGTAGCTGAACTGGTTGGTGATACCTAATAAGCCTCGAGCTTGTTGATTACCTAATTTTACAATTTCAGGGTCTCGTTGTGGCAGACCGTCAGCATTCAACAGAAGCTTACCAAAGTGAGGGCTAGACTCATCTTTCACACGCAGGAATCTCGTTCCATAGATATCTCCGTAGAGTCCGCCGGTTACCGCACGGATGAACAAGTCATCAAATGCACCAAGGGAGTACTCATTCACCCCTGTTTCACTGGAAATGTCAATTATTTTATTTTCATTCCGTGAGAAATTAGCCATCAGATCCCAGTTTAATCCGGTTGAGTTGCGGAGGATATTCAGATTAGCCATAATCTCAACCCCTTTGTTTTGAATATTTCCGGCGTTGATTTTACGACTAGAATAACCACTCATGGGGTCCATGGGTATATCGATTAATTGGCGGGTAGCATTCGATTTGTACCAAGTAAAATCAATTCCTAAGCGATTGTCCAAAAAGCGTAATTCAGCACCGAATTCAAGGTTTTTGATCAGCTCACTTCTGACGTTTGGATCTTTCAACAAAGACTGCCTCGAGGCAATGGTATTATTGAGAGGGTCTTTACCGATGCTGTACCCGTTGTAAAGTTGATAAGGAGCAAGGTCGTTACCTACGGTTGCATAAGATCCCCTGAATTTAGCGTAGCTCCACCAAACAGGAAGGCTTCCGCCATTGCTGGTAATCATATCCGATAGGACGTATGAAAGACTAAAGCTAGGGTAGAAATACGAACGATTCGCTTTGAGCAATGAAGACGACCAGTCGTTACGTGCTGTTACATCAAGGAAAATCCAACCGTCATAGTTAATGCCTAGCGAGCCGTAGAGCGAATTTATCTTTTTATGACGGTACTCCGGACTGATACCGGGGGCACCTGTGCCATTGGTAGGAGAGAATAAGTTAGGAACCTCCAGTGCGCCTGTGCTAACGGTTAAACCGCTAAATTTTTGTTCCATCAAATTACCTCCTAACGTCACGGCTCCACCCACTTTACCAAAGACATTGTCTTTCTGGGCTTTGATCAAGGCCGAATAATTGACTTCACTGAAAGATTGTTTTCCTGTAGAATAGGAGTTGGTCATTGGGCTCCCCGCATAGGTTTTTCTTTCCAGGTTGGTGTTGTAGAGGTCGCCACCAGCTTTAACTTCGGCATCCAGCCAATCAGTGATAGCATATTTAAGTGACCCGTTCATG
>JBAYRB010000025.1:0-11921 GCA_041676905.1 Spirosomataceae bacterium | reverse complement strand
GTGATACTATGAATCCCCCACGACCGAATCAAATGGCGATAAGCTTGACCTTAGAGGCTCCTCAGGAAATGTGTTTGATCCTTTACCCGGAGTTGAAGATTTTACCTGACAAAAAAAGGGGAACGCATGCATTCCCCCTGTGAATTGGTTTGTTGATGATGTCGCTCCTTTACCGGGACTCCAAATCCGACATAGCGAATTGAAGTTTAAATCAGACAGGAACGATATTTATCTTAATGGCACGTAAGGCTATCCTCCTAGTGCTACTTGCTATCGATTTACTTTCCCGCTTTCACAGCTTGTGTCAACCTTGGTAAAACATCGAATACATCACCGACGATACCGTAATCAGCAACTTTAAAGAAGGGCGCTTCGGGATCCTTGTTGATTACAACAATACATTTAGATCCGTTCACCCCAGCCAAATGTTGAATAGCGCCTGAAATCCCGCACGCTATATAGAGATTAGGAGCAACTTTAAGCCCTGTTTGACCAATATGCTCATGATGGGGGCGCCAGTCTAAGTCCGAAACGGGTTTTGAACAACCCGTCGCCGCCCCAAGTGCTTCGGCTAAGTCGAGGAGAGGTTGCCAATTTTCCGGGCCTTTCATTCCTCTTCCACCTGAAACAATAATATCTGCATCGGTTAGTGAAATATCGGTACTGGCTTTTTCTACCCCAGTAACTACCGCTTTAAAATCATTGTCATCCAGATTTGCATCGAAGGGCTCTACGGATGCATTTACCTCCGATTCAACCACTTCCATGCTTATATTTTTCCGAATGGCGATAATTTTAATCGCACCTTTTAATTCTACCGTTGCAAAAGCTTTGCCTGAATAAATGCTTCTTTTGACCAGAAACCGATCGCCTACTTCGGGTAATTCTGTAGCACCTGACACCAAGGCTGCTTTTAATCGTGCGGCCGATCGCGCGGCTACCGCATCGCCTAGCCCCGACTTTGCCAGTACTACTAAGGTGCTCTCCGTTTTTTGTACTGCTTGTACCAATACGCTAGCATAGGCTAAACTGTTTTCTTGATTTAATCGGGAATCGGCTACATGCAAAACTTTGTCGGCACCAAAGTTGCCTGCTTTGGCCAATTCCTGCTCATCGGCTTCCCCCAAAGCCAAGGCGGTCACAGAACCACCAATTTTAGAGGCTACCGCCGAAGCGTAGGCAATGGCTTCCTGGGATGTCTTTTTTATAATTCCTTTTTCAATTTCTAAAAAAACGAGTACAGACATGATCTTTTAGCTTCGTTCGATTTTTTACATTTGTCTTAAATACATTTTGCTCAAATCATTCCCTGAACGATTTGATCCTTACCCAAAGCCCTACAACACTTTAGCTTCCGTTCTTAAAAGTTCAATGAGTCTTTCTGCTTCTTCTACCGGAATCATTTTACAAGCACCTTTCGCTGGAGGAAGCTCATATTTTTCGATAGTTGTCAATGCATCCGTCGAAACTGGTGGTACCACCTGTAAAGGCTTGGTTCGAGCGGTCATTATACCACGCATATTGGGAATCCTCCATTCAGCAATGGGTTCTTGGCAACCGAGCACCAATGGGAGGTCAGCTTCTAAATACTCTTTCCCTCCGTCAATTTCTCGGGCGAACTTAGCCTTTCCCCCTTCGATGTCGAGTTTCATAACGGGCGAATACGAGGGTATGCCAAGCATTTCACCCACCAATCCGTGGACGACACCACTGTTAAAATCAATTGACTCCCTGCCCATTAAAATTAAATCGTAGCTATTTTGCCTTGCTATTTCAGCGATCTGAGCGGCCACAAAATAGGAATCGGTAGGTTCTGCATCGATCCGAATCGCATCGTCAGCGCCAATGGCCAGCGCTTTTCTAATTTGAGGATCTGCATCCGCCAACCCGACATTCAATACGGTCAACGTCCCTCCTGTCTGTTCTTTTAATTCGACACCCCGAGCCAGGGCATAATCATCATATGGACCAATTATATACTGTACACCGGTTTTGTCGAACTTTGTATTGCCGTCGGTAAAAGCGATTTTGGCAGTCGTATCAGGCACATTAGTAATACAAACTAATATTTTCATTTTCCATGTAATTTGATTGTAAGGTTCAAGTACCATAGATTGCGAATATAAGTAAAAATCAACAATAGTATGCAAGCATAATAATTTAATTTATGTCAACACCGTCGAGATTAGAGCTCCTGTTAGCGTATTACCGGGAAGACCCGAACGATCCGTTTAATCTCTATGCGTTAGCCATGGAGTATATGAACATAGACCTAGAGAAAGCCCGATATTATTTGGAAGGGTTGATGAAATGGCACCCCAATTACCTGCCCACCTATTATCAGGCTGGCCAGCTCTACACGGAGTTGGAAATTTACGACAGGGCATTGGAAGCTTATCAATTGGGTCAAAAACTAGCAGATGCTCTGGGAAATCAAAAAACATTGGAGGAGCTAAAACGAGCGGAACGTATGCTCCGAGACGAGATGGAGGAATGGTAGTGGGCTTGTTTTTGAATAAAAATCGGTACAAACTTCAGTAATCCTTCCGGTATTCCCTTACCTTCAAACGGGATTTAGAAACGAATTTATTTTGGAGTACTTTGAATCAATTTCTCAACTGTTAGGAGGCGGCTACCGACCTTTACTATTTTATACATGTGCAATTTTGATCGGTATGTCTAAAACGGGCATCCATGGGGTGGGCACTTTATCGGTTCCGGCATTGGCCTTTCTGTTTGGGGCCAAGACCTCGACTGGTGTATTACTTCCCATATTGTGCATTGCCGATCTAATGGCGGTTCTATATTATCGTCGTGAACTGCAATTAAAGAATATTTCAAAACTGTTACCCTGGACGGTCGTCGGCTTGGGAATAGCACTGGCCGTAGGTAATCAAATCCACCCTTCAGGATTTAGAGTTTTGATGGGAATTTGTATTTTCCTCGGACTGGCCATCCTGGTATGGTCGGAGCGAAAGAAAGACATAGAAGTTGTAACACAATCTAAGTTCTATGCGCCATTATTTGGCTTAATGGTGGGTTTTGCTACCATGATTGGTAATGCAGCGGGGCCTATCGTAACGGTATACTTACTATCAATGCGATTGAATAAAATTGCATTTGTAAGTACAGGTGCGTGGTTTATAATGAGTGTGAATTTTATAAAAATGCCCCTTCAGATCTGGATTTGGGATAATCTAGACCTCCCTACCCTCCTTTTAGGTTTAACGACTGTACCGTTTATCGCGATTGGGGCTTTACTGGGCATTCGACTTGTTAAAATCTTACCTGAAAAAGAATTTCGCCAGTCGATGATCGTACTAACGGTAATCGCTACCTTATTTCTTTTCTTTTAACGGATTTTATTCCAAAACTTTTGGAACGGTGAAATAGCGGTCAGTTGCCGAGGGGGCAAGTTCCAGTGCTTCCTCTCGGGACAGCTCGTTACGGCCCTTATCTTCACGCCAAACATTGTACTCATTTGTCATATGGGTTAAAGGCTCTACGCCTTCCGTCTCAGCGTGCGTCAGATCCTCCATCCAGCTTAACACTTGTTGTAAACCCTCAAGTAGCTCGGCTTCTTCTTCAGGCTTGATTTCTAACCTCGCCAAATGGGCGATTTTATGCAGCATTTCGGGGGTTATTTCCACTTCTCTACAGGGCTTTATCGATACCAAACATTAAATACAACGCAAAGTTAGTAGTTTAAAGCATAGAGTCATGCGGGGTTCTGTATTCTCTTTTGAAGTTTCATTACCTATCAACCAGGTTTTTGTCGTATTTTTGGATCAGTTATGCGTACAGAAAATTCAATCAAAACGATGGGAGACGGTCAAGTCGAGTATGAAACTGTGATTGGTCTCGAGGTTCATTGCCAGCTTTTTACGGAGTCGAAAATTTTCGCCTCGGATTTGAACCAATTCGGTTCAGAACCTAATACCAATATAGGTAAACTGACTTTGGCGTTACCAGGCACTTTACCCAAACTTAATAAGAAAGCTATTGAATATGGCATTCGGTTTGGCTTAGCCTGTGGCAGTCAAATTTCGAAGAAAACAACCTTCGATCGAAAAAATTATTTTTATCCGGACCTCCCCAAAGGATATCAGATCACCCAGGATAAAGCCCCAATTTGTGTAGGAGGAGGTGTGAAAATCGTCCTTCGGAATGGGGAGGAGAAAACCATACGCCTTCACCATGCCCACTTGGAAGAAGATGCGGGCAAATCCGTTCACGACGGCAGCACGGTCGATACCCTTTTGGACTATAACCGGGCGGGTACCCCTCTCATCGAAATTGTCTCTGAACCAGATTTGAGGTCAGCGGAAGAAACGGGTGCTTTTTTAACTGAACTTCGAAGAATCGTACGCTACCTGGAAATCAGCGACGGCAACATGGAAGAGGGTTCTCTACGTGCCGATGTCAATATTTCACTTCGCCCCAAAGGTCAGGAAGCTTATGGCACCCGGGTGGAAATTAAAAATATGAACTCCATCCGGTTCATTATGAAAGCAATCGAATATGAGCAAAACCGTCAAGCCAAACTGCTGAACCAAGGGAAGAAAATTTTACAAGAGACAAGGATGTACGACTCGGAGAAGGAACGTACTTATGGCATGAGGGAAAAAGAAACGCTTAACGACTATCGTTATTTTCCTGATCCAGACTTGAGTCCGGTCCTAATTACAGATGAATGGCTCAGTGAAATAAAAAATAAAATGCCCGCACTCCCCTGGGAGGTAAGGGAAAATTTGGTTACGATTTACGGTTTACCCGAATACGACGCAGGCGTTTTAAGTGACGACAAGGAGCAAGCCATGTATTTCGAAACAACTTGCAGTTTTACAACACATTACAAAGCTGTTTCGAATTGGATGATGGGTCCGATAAGATCCTATTTGAATGAAATGGGATCATCTATCACCGAATTCCCTATTGCGCCAGAAAGATTAGCTCAATTGGTGGATTTAATCGAAAGTGGCACCATCAACTATACCATCGCTTCGCAGAAACTCTTTCCGGCTTTATTGGAAAATCCGACCGAGCATCCCGAAAAATTAGCACAAGCCAATAACTGGATTCAGAACAGCAATACAGAAGAACTTGAAACGTTGATAGACCAAGTACTGGCTAGTATGCCTGATAAGGTGGAAGCCTATAAAAAAGGGAAAAAAGGACTTTTGGGTTTGTTTGTGGGGCAAGTCATGAAGAAAACGGGAGGCACGGCAGACCCAAAGCTGGTCAATCAAATTCTCAACAAAAAATTAATTTAAAGTACTATGATTAGATCAAAACTGTCCGGACTGGTGGTCATACTCCTATTTGTGAGTATATCAGCCGTTATTGCGCAGGGGACGATCACGCCTAAACCATTTACTATTGAAGGTACCTTCAAAAACGGTGTTCCAGGTACAAAAGTATATTTACAATTGGGGGCTACTCAAAATCCGTTCGTCCTCGATTCTACGACCTTAGACGAAAAGGGCAGCTTTCGATTTGAACGCATAGAACCGGATGGGGGGAATATTTATCAAATCAACCTAGCCAATCGCCAAAGACTCAACTTCCTGGCAGAAGGTGGAGAATCCTTTACCCTAGTGGGGGATGCTCTTGACACGAATGAAGACGGCGTCTCTAAAACCGGGATGGTTACCGGCTCCAAGAACATGGAGTATTACAATAAAATCATGATATTGGTGGCTGAATTACGGAGTAAAGTCGGAGAATGGAATGAGGAATATGAAAAAGCCAGCTTAAAGAACGATCAGAAAAAAATGAACGAGATTCAGGGGAAGTTCGAAAAAGAAGAACGTAAACTCCTGGGCGAAGTTCGAAAAATGTTACCTGAAATGGGTACTTCGTTCATAGCTGTTTTCGCCGCCAATAACTTTTTTAGTTCCGAAGCCGATCTTCCCCTACTAGAAGATTTGGCCGAGCGTCTGGAAAAAGAAAACCCGTCGCCGAAATATGCGCAAGCTTTTATTTCTGGGATTAGACGTATCAAAGGGATCAGTGTTGGGGATATCGCGCCTGACTTTACCTTAGACGCACCCGATGGGACTCCCGTTTCCCTCTCTTCGTTGAGGGGTAAATATGTCCTGCTCGATTTCTGGGCATCCTGGTGCGGTCCCTGCCGTAGAGAAAATCCGAATGTGGTAAGGTTATACAATCAATACAAAGACAAGAACTTCGAAATTTACGGCGTATCCCTTGATCGGGATCGTGATGCCTGGATAAAAGCGATTCAAGACGATGGCCTTACATGGGTACATGGCTCGGACCTCAAGTATTGGAATTCAGACGTAGCCGTGAAATACGGCGTTAACGGTATTCCTGCTACCTATTTACTGGATACAGAGGGAAGGGTTATCGCTAAAAATTTACGGGGTCAGGCACTCGAGCGGAAACTACAAGAGATACTGAAATAATACCACTGCGTGAAAATTCCGGGCTTAGCTACCCTTTAACGCATAGGGGCTATCGACCGTAAAATTAGAAAAACAATCCCATGAAAATCGCTATTGTTGGCTGTGGCAATATGGGCATGGCTTTTGCCAATGCTTTTTTAAAATACGACTTAGTTAAAACCTCCGATTTCCTTCTGATTGAAAAAAGTCCGGAGCGTATGGAAGCGCTACGGGAAAGTTTTCGCTCGGGTGTCATGACAGGAGTGGTAGACCCCAAATTAGGTGAATACGATTTGGTTATTTTATCGGTAAAACCCCAGGACTTCGATCAGGTAGGTGCAAGTCTTAAAGAGGTTCTTACACCGGGACAGATCGTCTTATCGATCATGGCCGGAATCGCCATAGACCGGATCCGACAAACCCTGAATCATGCTCGAATCGTTCGTGCAATGCCGAATACCCCGGCGATGCTCGGGATGGGAATTACGGCTTATACAGCTACCCCCGAAGTAGATACCAGTCAATTAAGGAAAATTGAAAACCTTATTAATGCAACAGGTCGATCTGTTTATTTGGAGCAGGAGGAAATGTTGGATGCTGTAACAGCCTTGAGTGGAAGCGGTCCCGCCTATTTCTTCTATCTGGTCAAAGCCATGATTGAGGCCGGCACTAAAATGGGTTTTGAGGAGTCGGTATCTGCCCTTTTGGTAAAACAGACGATGTTGGGCTCTTATCATCTGATCAACACCGCTGAAAAATCACTCGATGAACTGATTAATGCGGTAGCCTCAAAAGGCGGAACCACAGAGGCTGCGTTGAAGAAATTCGGGGAGAAAGCTATTGATAGCAACCTTCAGGAAGGAATTTTTGCTGCACGAGACCGTTCCAAAGAATTGGCTAAGGGTTGATTCACTGGAAGGGGATTATTTCCGGTGCTGACATTTCGAAGTCTTGCAGTTTCAAGGTAGTGACGCCTTGTAAACGGAATCGCCAGTCCCGCGTTAGCGTAGGTATATTGGGATAATAAGCGATTCGGAACTCTATGGTTTTGAAAGTAAGGTGTTCGTTACGTAACCTTACACCCGCTCCATAAGCCTGATATAATTTACTTGTCCAGATTTTGTTGTCTTGAGCAATCAAGCCGAAGTCGGCAAAAATAAAATGGGCCCCACGAAAACCTAAAAAGCTGCCAGGTGTAAATAATACTGTTTCAATTCCGGCGTTGAGTCGCTTCTTCCCAACCAGCTGATCTGAAAACACACCCCTTATTCCATATTCATCGGTGAGGTTGATATACTCCAGTGCATCCCTACGAATTCCATGGGTATACCTGAAATTGACAAATTGCCTTACTTGACTCAGACCTACCCGTATGAGCGGTGTAAAATAGTTCACCGTCGTACTCAACAAACCTTGATGGGCTTCTTTCAATTGCAGATAACTGCCCAGACCGACCAATCCATAGAGATATCCGCTATGCCCGGGCAGATACCCCCCCTTAGAAAACCGAAGCCCAGCATAACCCCTATGCCCGAACTCTGTCGCATCCCTCCCCAACGTAAATGTCATCATACTGCCTATGGGTACGTCCTCGGTTCTACCAAAACCGTAAATTAAAAGGTCGCGTAGGTAATTGCGATTGGAATATCCGAAGCTGAAAAGCAATGCGCTTTGATTCCAATAGGTTCGATTACTGTCGGGGGTGACTTCGGGTCTTTTCAGAAATTTGTAGCGGTAAAATCGCGCTGCGGCAACCAATCGTTGGTTGGGACGGGCCGGGCTAATCCGAAAAGCTCTACCATACCAAAAGTCATAATATCCGTAACGAGAAGTATAGGTGAAAGTATTTTCCACATTGTCCATTTCCTTCTTATACTCACGCACTTCTCTTACCCCAACTTCTATACCACCGGCATTAACGGTTTCGATTGATAAAAAAGGTCTGGAAAGTCTAACGAACTCGTGTTTTAGATCACGTTCCCATATCACCCCCATTTCACCCGAAATAAACGTACGACCTATGTAAGGTACTCGATAAAGAATACGCATACCCAATTGTTGAAGGGTATCGGCTTGCCTCCAACGAACAGAGACGGTATTCGTATGAGCCCAGCCTCTGACATTGTAATTCGTTACACCGGCTCTAAAATTGGAAAGCCCGCCGAAACTGCCTTCTGGTATGATGGGCCAAACATCTTGTAACAAAACCAGAATGTCAACCCGATTCAAATCCCCCGGAATGGGAATAGGTATGATGCGCGCATCCACAAAAACATTCCCCTGACGCAGTAACCGTTCGTTATCTTTAAATAAAACAGGGTCGACTAAATCCCCTTCATCGAAAAACAATAAGCTGTTACGGATTACCTTTTCTCGGGTATTCCGATGCAACTTATTACTGACAAACTCCTGAAATTTATTGCTGGTACGGTTGGTATCGTAAACCGATTCACCCAACATATTTAATTGCTTGATGGTGATATTACGTACGGTCCAACCTTCGTAAGGGTCAAAAATATTCTTTTCGATTTCTACAACCTCAGCAGAAGATTTTTTCCGGTTGTAGACATCATTAAAAAAGAGCTGATAGATTCCCTTCGTTATCTTTCGCTTATAAAATTGCTCTTTTAGTCGGGTGTACCGAATACTATCCTTCTCAACGGCCGACAATTTCTCCTGTCCCCAAAGGCAAACAGGTGCCAGACAACTTAACAGGAACAGCATCCACTTCATCATATACCATCTTCTCAATCAACAAATTTAGACTATTAGGTGATTGCATGGACAAAAAACAGTTTTAATAGGTAAAAAACTACTTTTGTTATGATAAAGTTGGCCGGGGGCGGTCGCTGACGCCTTACACCTTTGGAAGTTTATACCCGTTGTGGTAGGGTTTTTCCAAGTATTTTTGATTGACTTTCTCGTCAGTAAATCGCCCTTTTGCTTTGTCCCACATAAGCTTTTGCCCTGTCAAGTAACTGATATTACCCATTTGCGCAACGGTGGCTACGTGAGCGCCCTCCTCTATAGAACAGTTTAAGCGACCAAACTGGCGACTTTTTACAACCTCAACAAAATTTTCCCAATGTTTGTCCAAGCCACTGTCACTGCGTTCAGTGAGGGGTTTACTTACTTTTTTCTCCGCACGCTTCTCTTCAATTACCTCCCAGCCCATTCTATCTAATACCAGTGTGCCATTATTCCCGATAAAAGCAATCCCATGATCTCGCCCGTAGGATCCATTGTCGATTCCCATGGCCGAGTCCCAGACCATATTGAAATTTTCAAATTCATAAAGAGTGGTTAATGTATCGGGGGTTTCTTCATATAAATCGGGATAGGCAAATCTTCCGCCCAAGCCTACGATACTTTTGGGTAATTCAGCTTTCATTCCGAGTAAGGCATAATCGATTAAGTGAACTCCCCAATCCGTCATTAGCCCACCTGCGTAATCCCAAAACCAGCGGAAATTAAAATGAAAACGACTCGGGTTGAAGGGTCGAATCGGTGCTGGCCCTAACCACTGCTTATAATCCACGCCAGGAGGTGGGTCACTGTCGGGGACAACCGGTCCGGGTTTCATCCAACCCTGATAACACCATACTTTTACAGTACGGATGTTTCCGAGCTGTCCACTTTGAACAAAATCAACCGCTTCCCTGAAATGGTTCATACTTCGCTGCCACTGCCCCACTTGTACAGCCCGTTGGTACCGTTTTTGTGCTGCTACCATTCGGCGACATTCTTCGATGGAGTTCCCTACCGGCTTCTCTACGTAAACGTCTTTACCAGCTTCACAGGCATGAATCATTTGTAATGCGTGCCAGTGATCGGGTGTCCCTACAATGACAATGTCAATATCTTTGTCGTCCAACATTTTACGGTAATCCCCGTAGGTTTTCAATTTGGCAGCTGCACCCGGTTTTAGCTTTTCCAGATCACCTTTGCGCTCCTGAATTACCGATTGATCCACATCACATAGCCCAATCAAATTCACTCCCGGAATTTTCAAAGCTGCTCGGGTGTTAGACCAACCCATTCCCTTAGCCCCAATGAGGCCAATATTTAATTGATCACTCGGTGCAACCCCTCTCCTCGAATGTGCAACGCCTGGGTAGAATAGTGAGGAGCCCATATAAGCACCCGCTGCTACAGCTGTTGATTTTTTAAGAAAATTTCTACGTGTTACCATAGGTTTTATGAGTTGTCTGACGGACAAATATATTACTACAAAAAGAGGTAAATCACTATATCTACTGAGCAGCCAACTGGAAATCAACAGGAAATAAGCCTTTCCGAAATTTCAACTATCGAAGAAGTCATTTAAACCAATTGATAAGATTATCGAACTATGAACATTTTTCGCTCGTTATTGTTCCTTATAGAGTATACTTCATCAACCCGTTACTATGAATACACACCCAATTAACAAAACGTTTTTAATCATATTACTGGGTATACTTGCTGCGCTGGGACCATTTTCCATCGACATGTATCTACCCGCTTTCCGACAAATTGCCGATGATTTTAATACAAACGAAAAGCAGGTCGCATTTACACTGACGTCCTATTTTATAGGTATTGCGGTAGGACAACTCATCTACGGCCCAATTGTAGATAAATACGGTCGTAAAAAACCACTGCTCGTCGGTCTATCCATCTATGCCCTGGCTGCTTTGGGCTGTGCATGGGCACCCAATCTTCCTATGCTCGTAGCGATGCGCTTACTTCAAGCCCTAGGTGGATGCGTCGGAATGGTCGCTTCCGCATCGATTATCAGCGATGTATACGAAAAGAATAGAAGAGCAAAAGCTTTCTCTTCGGTGATGTTAGTCATGGGTGTTGCCCCCTTGATTGCACCGAGTATTGGGAGTATTTTTCTAGAAAAAGGTCACTGGAGTTATATCTTCTTTTTTTTAGCTGCTTTTTCAGCATTCGTCATCGCATTGATTGGCTTCTTTCTCCCCGAAACAAGTCAATTTATACATAATAACAAACTGAGAATTACTGAGATTTCAAGAAATTACTGGGATATACTCAAAAACCGTACTTTTCTCTCGTATACTATTGCGGGGAGCCTTTCGAACGCAATTCTCTTCGCATACATTTCCTCTGCAGCATTCGTTTTTCTGACTGTGTACAAACTCGATAAGGCCACCTTTTCCATCCTTTTTGCGATTAACGCCGGCGGATTAATCTCTGGCAGCTATCTCAACGGATACCTCACAAATCATTTTAATTATATTCGCATCGCTAACACGGCTGCGCGAATTCTCAGCATTATGTCAGTTGTTTTCATGAGCTTGGTATACTTCATTGCGAGCATACCCTTTCAATGGGTCGCTTTAGGACTTTTCCTCACGTTGTTTTTAACCGGACTTATCAACCCCAATGCCATTGCCGCTTCCCTGGCTCCGTTTTCGAAAAATGTGGGTGCAGCCTCTGCCTTAGGAGGTGGAATACGCATGGGATTTGGTGCATTGATTGCCGCGATGGTTGGATTGATCAATCAGT
>JBAYRB010000024.1:0-12048 GCA_041676905.1 Spirosomataceae bacterium | reverse complement strand
TAATCAAAATTACGCCGTTGGCTCCGTTAGCCCCGAAAATGGCCGTTGCGGAAGCATCTTTCAGAATTTCCAATGACTCGATGTCTTGGGGGTTGAGGGTATTGATATCTCCACCAATAATCCCATCGATAACATATAGCGGCTGTGTATTGCCTTGAATAGAGCTTATCCCTCTTATTCGAACGCTCAGTCCTCCGCCCGGTTGTTGTTGGGTCTGACGAATTTGTACCCCTGCTGCTCGACCTTGTAATGCTTGATTTACATTTGTAACGGGTATTCTTTCAAGGTCTTCTGGTTTTACACTGGCGACAGAGCCCGTAAGATCACTCTTTTTGACGGTGCCGTAGCCTACGACAACCACTTCCTGCAGGGAGGAAATTTCGGGCACCATTTCAAGGTTAATCTCAGTACGATTTCCAACAACGACTTCCTGGCTAAGATAACCTACAAATGAGAAGGTTAATATCGCATTTTGATCGGGGATGCGGATGGAATATTGACCTGTTTCATTCGTCACTGTTCCCAACTGGGTACCCTTTACGATAATGCTGACCCCCGGTAATCCTTCCCCTTTTTCATCGACAACCCTCCCTTTAATTATTTGCTCAACAAAGATTGACGTTGGAAGAGTCTCTTCGAAAAATGCGGGATCAGATGGGTAATATCCGGGCAAAACCTGACTACTCATTTGTACTGCACGTTTGCTCAAAACCACGCGATTACTCACGACGTGATAGACGATCCCAGAAGGGCTCAGCAAACGATCCAAAACCTCACCAAGGTTTGCCTTTTTGAAACTCATATTGATACGCTGTTCGGTATCGACTAAATTTCGACTGTAGACGAATTTGACGTTCGTCTGGCTCTCCAGTTTCACCAGCACTTCTTTGAGGGGTGTTTGCTGAAATGAAGCCGTCACTTTCAGATCCAAGATCTGTTGACTATGACCGGAATGTGCATATGAGACACAGGCCAAGCCTAGCGCGAGAATTAATTGATTGCATGTAATTCTCATAATTTTACACCAATCTAATGGAATTAGTAGACGGAAATACATAACTTTAACCGTTTCGTTTTAAGAGATGGAACATAAAACTCCTGCCCGCCATCCTGGCGACACGGAGGTACTAAAAGGGGTGTAGGTGGGTGCGAGCCACTTTCATCCCATTTCTTTAATTTTTTTAGTGGAGTTTGTTTTGCATCATATAAGGTTTAGGGGTTTAGGGTTGACAATTACTCATTAATCGTTTCAGGCGACGCCCTAATCAAAGTGATTAAGTCATCGTCCCATGTGTAGGAAAGGCCAAAAGAATGGCTTAAGATTTCGAGCGATTCGGGGAGGTTTAACCCCGTAAAATCTGCCCTTAATATGTAATTCTCAAGGTCTTTATCCGCAACAGTAATTTTTACATGGTAAACTGAATTGAGTGTTTTTAGCACCTCGCCTAACGAAACATTGTCAAAGGCAACTGAATTTTTGGTCCAGATGGCAAGGTCTGGATTCTCCTTTTCATTTTCTTTTACAATGGTCTGTTCTGCGGTGGAAAATAAAGCACTCTCCTCAGGTGCTAGTACAATTTCATTTTCCGTGTGATCACTGATTTTTGAGTTGTCATCAGCTAACGTATCTACTATACGAGAAACGGAAACCTTTCCAGTGATAACGGAAACTTTAGCATAGAGATCCGACTCATAGGCACGAACAATAAAGCTCGTACCTAATACCCGAGTACGTATACCGCCACTATAAACTAAAAAGGGACGATGTGGGTCGGGAGTGACTTCAAAAAAAGCTTCCCCCATTAACGTGACCGTTCTATCTTCTGGACGAAACGCTATAGGATATTTGAGAATAGAATTCGGATGCAGCCAAGCAATAGTTCCATCGGGAAGTATTTTCTTCTCGATAAACTTTTCGTTATTCGTCCAAGATATTAAATCATTAGGTGTTGTGATCGAATTATTGGGTCGCAACAAAAGATAGGTCCAAACAACTCCCAGACATAGGAGGACAACGGCAGCAACCGAATAGCGCCAGATCAATCGCCTATTTTGTTGTGTACGGAATGTCTGTTTCCTAATTTGTTGTTCAATATTCTTAAAAAGAATTGTTTTGAGCATTTTCACTTCCGAATCCGAAAGAATCTCCATGATATCCAAATCATCTTCCATGGACTGATACCAGTTTTCAACCATTCGATTCTCTTCAGGAGTACACTTGCCACTAATGTATTTGCGGATAAGCTCCTGTATTTGTGTTGAATGCATGCTCATAACAAAACTAGATCTGTGTAATCGCTAGTCGGATTGTACTAGTATTGTCAGTTCAACGGGTTTCATCCCCTACTGTATCGGGATTTTTTTTTATGCTAGGAGTGTAATGAGGAAAGCAATGACGACAGAAATAAGATCCCGCAGGTGGGTTTTCAATAATCGGAGTGCTTTTGTGAGGTGATTCTCAACTGTTTTTTCTGATATATTGAGTTCGGTAGCGATTTCGCGATTAGAAAGATATTGGAAACGACTCAATTCGAAGACCCTTTTACATTGAGGCGGAAGTCCGTCAACAATGAGCCTCAACCTTTCCGAAAGTTCTTTTAAAAAGATGTTTTCTTCCGTTGTGTTTTTAATCGGTTCGGATTCTTGTTGAACATTCATTTGATAACGTAGACGAACCCAATTTTTCTCTATTAAATTTAAGGTTCGGTATCGTATCGCTGTGTGTAGATAGGCTCCGAGGGAGGTTTCGATTATTCTATCGTGCCGATGTAACCAAAAACTTGTGAAGACGTCTTGAACAATTTCACGAGCAGCTTCCGTATCTTTTATTCTTTTGAATGCTTGGGAATATAATTTTGCCCAGTAACGATTATAGATTTCCTCAAATGCTTTTTCATCATCCAAAGAGACCTGGTAAAACAGGGATTCGTCGGTTTCATGTCGATAATCGTACATGTCTGTTAGGTTGACTGGTAAAATCTGAGCGAAATTATATCAAATTGGGTCAAAAAAATCCTGCTTAATTCAAATCTAACAATTATTTAACGAACTTGAGTAGTTTTCAATAATAGGTATCACAAACCAATTATTTGCAACTTTGCGTTATCCCTTGTCTTTTATCTACGACCCTATTTTCCTCCCTTAACTAACTTTTTTTCTCTAAGAACCTCCGCCCATTTTTGGTATCCTGCCAGCGTAAGATGAACGCCATCCCAGGTATATTCTTTCTTTAAATAGCCTTTTTCGTCACTAAAATGGGGGTGAAGATCGACCCAAATAGCCCCGGCACGCTCCGCAATTGCCTTTAATTGTTGATTAATGTAAGCTACATTTTCTTCCTTATGGTAAAGATGTTTTACTTTATCAAAGGTTGGATTGGTAGGTAACAGGGACTGAAGGTAAATTTTAGTCTTGGGAGAATGGGTTTGGATATATCGTACTATCCGCTCGTGATTTCTGACGATGATAGAGTCGGGAATATTCCTGCCGAGGTCATTAATACCAATTAAGATAAAGATGGCGCTCGGTCTACCCCTTACGGCTTCTTCGATGCGTCGGATTACGCCAAAGCTGGTATCGCCTGGGATGCCCTGATTTTTTACCCGCTGACGGTTTAGGAGAAAATTCCAGTCACCCCAAAAAGTGATGCTGTTTCCGAGGAATACAATGTCTCGTGATGTGGGCGGGTTGGCTTTAAATAATTCGACTTGCGTCGCATAAACATCGGGAACCCTTACACTGTCCCACGCAATTTGTTGTGCGTAACCAACCTGACAAATGAAAAGGTTGGCAAGAAAAATGAAGGCGATCCTTAAATTCATGATTGTCGTTGAATTATTTTCAAAATGGCATAAGCGGCAGCTGCTCGTACATCCGCGGCTTCGGCTTCGTTCTCCAATGGGTGTTCGTTTCTTAAAAGTGATTCCAATAATGGGAGGTCTTCAATGGATCCTTTTTCAGCGAATGCCATAGCCATGACCATGCGATCACTTTTTTTGCTTGAAGTGGAGAAACTTCTGAGCATTTGATACAAATTATCGACTTTATTTCTTTTTGATTCTAGGTCGGGAGATGTAGTAAAACTAGCGCTTAACAGATATATTTTTGCTATGGATGTATCCGGTTCATCGATAGATTGTTTATACAAAATGTCCCATTGGTCATCGCTGAGTCCGCCTAAGTTCGATAAGGCAAATGCCCCGATTAAACGTCCCGTTCCATCGTCTTCTTGTATAAGAGTTAATAATCGGGATCGCGCGGAAATAAAAGCGTCGTCCGAAGTATAAGCAACGCTCCATTGCGTATACCAGGCGAGTGGTTTGACAGGGCTTAGTAGGGTAGCTTTGGTTACCAACGAATCTTGAATGGGGGGAGCATATCGGAGTTTAGCCATTGTCTCGGCGGCATGTATTCTATCCGAACCACTGGTATCCATAAACGCTTCCCTTATTTTTTCGATATAGACATTTTTTTCATCTGCTGTAATGGCTGCCTGCGCCAGAACTCGCCATATTCCAATCCGATATTGAGGTTCATTTTCATATTTTCGCTCTTCTTCCTGGTAAATTTCCTTAACACCCGTGGGATAGCCTGCCCATAAGAGAAATTCGGCTGCATGTACTTTTACCCAACGGCTTTGCGTCTTAAGGACATCGGTTAATTCATTTAAGGCTAGTTCTTTTAGGGACGAAATATCCTCCGTTTTTTGACGATCCGTACAGGACAGCGTCAAAATCCCCCATGTGATCGTAAATAAACTAACCACGTAAAATAAGTTAATGCCGTGGTCCTTGGAGCTTAACCGGATTATTCTTCCTAGTTTTCTTAAAGGCGTTTTTGGCTGTCGCATTATCAATGGAGGAATCTTGGAGTAGAAAGTTCCTAGGACCTGTCAATAACGAAATTCGTTTGAATTCAACACATTCAAATCCCCAGGTTTATCCTCGTCGCTCACAAACTCAGAAAAAGACTCGGTATTTAAAAAAAAGCTGTGCTTTCATTGAGCAGGGTCGATCTCTAGAATTGTGCCCGCTATGTGTCTTGTTTGATTGTCGATATTGAAGTAATATGTTACGAGAACCCGATTATTATCGAGTTGGACAGCCCAGGGGTAACCAATATCCGTATTACCTCCATCTTCCCTCAAAATAATTTCGGGAGCTGTGGCAAAATCGGTGCACTCTGGATTAAGAATTCTTGCCCGTATCCCATAGGGTTTATGGCGGTATCCATATACCAATAATACCCTTTTGTCAGGTAATTGCATGGCTTGTAAGGGATGACCTTTAAAACCCATTCCTTCCCATTTTTGAAACGTTTTACCGCCATCTGTAGATCGTGCAATACAGGCTTGGTCCTCAAAATTGGCAGTCCGTAAAAATACGACCAGATCCCCCTTTGGGGTTTCATAGACTGATGCTTCATTGAACACTACCTTGTCATCGACTGCAACCGGTGCTGTATAGTGCCAGGTTAGTCCTTTGTCACGGGAAACCAAAAGGTGATTTGACGTTTTATAGCCACCGTCTTTCTTCGTGTCCGTAGCGGCTACCGACCAATAAATAGTTCCGTTTTTCCCTTCATACATGGCCCCCCGATTGTATGCTGGAAGCGGATCGCCCATGGGTGTCTTGTTAAGTTCGGGTTTAATGTGTGGAGGATAAATGGGACCCTGCCAGGTTTTACCGCCGTCGACAGAACGAACCAGGTAACCGCCTAAGAAAGTGGCTCCGCCTGCATGAAAGTTGTCAATTTTATTGTCGATAGCGGTTGCTCCCGGACGGAGGAAAGCCCAACCATAACTTGCACAAAGTAGTGTGCCATCGCGAAGCTGAAGTAAACAAGGGTCCTGAGATCCCCCGAAAGCATGGGCATAAATCAGTTCGGGCTCCTTGGTCCAGTTTTCTCCATCTTTTGACCTTACTGCGACGAGGTAACTGTTTGGGTCTACGTGATTTGACCCTTTCTCTCCAAAAATCTTACGTTCAGGGGCTCGACGAAACGCTAGCAAGTATTCGCCGTCTGGTTTTTTGACAACCGAAGGAAATGCAGCGTAATAGGTAGGATCATTATAAATGACAATATCTTTAATTTTCTTTACCCCTTTAGGTAGCGCATTTTTGGGTTCGGAGTCACTCGTCGAGTTGAGGTTTGTACCAAGGCCAAACCCTGAGAGAGTCAAAAAGAAGGAGCAAAGTAACAACCGGAAAAGAATATTTTTATCCATTATAAAAAGGTTAAATACAACTAGGATTTATAGAATTATACTACTAGCGACTAATTTCCTACCATCTAATTGAATTTAAAGGAATATAAGTCAGCGTCTTTCATGTGAATTTTCAATCGAATAACCTTGCCGGCTAGGGGTCGCAAATCCGTATTTCCATTCCAGGAAACAATACGCTGAATTTGGTTTCCAATGATGGTTTGACAATCATCAGCCGTATAACCTGCAATAGCCTTTCCATTTTCATCTTGAATCTCAAATCGTATTTCACCTGCAGCGGAGGTGGAATAGTTTATTTCTAGTTCCTTTCCTTCAAATACAAAGGGTTTAGTGAGGGCTTCACCACCCCTAATCCCCGCATGGAGGGAAGCGAAGCCATCGATTCGTAACGTATATCTTTTGATATGTGCGGTCGGTTGCGCATAATTTTCGTTCACGTAAATGGAAAGTTCCGTATCACTGGTTTGTACAACATTGAGGGCGGGGTAATTTGAACGGGAAACCCAGTTTTCCAGACCTATGCCAGGTCGGATAAACGACTCTCGAAACGTTCTATCGTATTGGTTTCCCCCACGGCTTGACATAATAAATGCATCGGAGCAATCTTTATAGTATTTTGGATTCACTCCCAACGCCGCGGCTTGTTCGTCACTAACTACTTGGCGATTGGGCATAAATCGAGCCCCTATAGCCAAATAAATATGGGGTGCACGGTAATAGGGACTGGTTTGCTGGGTGTACAAATGTTCTAAAGGGCCGTCCCCGAAGCTCATTGCGACGGGTTCCGTCCAATGGATAAAGTCTTTGGAAGTAGTTCTTCCCACTGACCTGAAGCCTTTATATTGTGAGAATCCACCTTCGGACCAAATTCGGAAGTAACAAACATACTGTTGTTCTGTTTCGGACCAAAATGCAGTATTCTGGGAGTCGAATACGCCTTTTGTGAACACGGGTTCCTCCTGTTTCTTAGTCCAATGTATACCATCCGGTGACACAAAGGCTATCAAGCCACTCTGTTGCGTGCCTGCCAATGCTTTATAACGTTCAGTTGGTTTCGCATTGGGGTTGGTATCCAGGAAAGGGGAGAAATTATGTGTGGCAGGGGCAGCATTGGCCAATACCACGTTGTTTTGTCGTGAACCGTTAATTTCGAAAATTCCGACATTCGGTTTCACCCAATTCACCCCGTCGGTTGATTCTGCGTAACAGGTTACTTCATTTTCATTACCGTCCTTTCCTGCCTCTCTTACACCTCTGTAATAAAGTCGGTATTTGTCGCCATCCTTAATGACGGTCGCGTATCCGGAAAAATTTCCCTCCCATGGTTTTTCAAAGGATATTACCTTTCCTTGATTCACGGGGTGATGCAAACGTTGTTCAACACCTGAAAGTTGATCAATTAGGTACGAATCGACGAACAGCTCCCTTTGAGAGCCGATATGTAGAGGTGTTTGTCCGCTTAATTGGGAAGAAAGACAGATTAGGAAGAAGATGAAAGGGCTATTTAATTTCATGACAGAAAATTACGTAAAGTACTTTTTGGTGTTTGCTCAATTGTCGCCCAAAGAATACAATAAAATCTCTAATTAATTAACAAAATATAACTTCTGTCGCATATTGTCAGTTAGGAAATAGGTTTTATGTAATTTTTTCCTGGGCAAAGCTAATTTAACACCCTTTTGGTTTCCACTACTATCGTTTGGGATTTCAATGTTATTTTTCAACAAGGGAGAATCTGGATTTTAGTTGATCTATTTATAACATTGATTAATGACTGGGCATTCAAGAAGGTTATTAGTTAAAGTCATAAAAAGAGTCGAGGTGTTAGCATTGTCGTTTTCAATTTGTGATGGGTCATCTAAACTCGCTTTAGTCAGGCCTACATAAGGCCGAAGTGTTTGATTGTTCGGTCGAAACGTCAAGGAGGTAGTGGAACGTATGAATCCCAAATAGTCTTTTTGTCGCTTTTCCCTGTCAGACTATGCAAAAATGGCAGTTTTTTGCAGCTGGCATGAACTTTTTTACTGACAATGGCTGTGAGTTATAACTATCAATACTGACAAACAAATAAAACGTTCAAATCTTATGTCAACATTAACCGATGTTAAAGTCCGGCCTTTGGCGGACCGAGTACTTATAGAAGCAGCTCCTGCTGAAGAAAAGACCGCTTTTGGTATCATCATTCCTGACACTGCCAAAGAAAAACCTCAACGTGGTACAGTGGTTGCCGTCGGTCCCGGCAAAAAAGATGAACCTATGACGGTTAAAGTAGGCGACACTGTTCTTTACGGTAAGTATTCGGGCACCGAATTGACTATAGATGGTGGCGAATACCTGATTATGCGTGAGTCGGATATCTATGCTATTTTGAGCGAATAGATTCCGATATTTTTTTACAATTTTCAAAAAAACTGAATTAACTAAAACGAGTTATGTCAAAGAGGATTTTTTTCGACGTAGAAGCCAGAGACAAAATAAAAAGAGGCGTTGACACGCTTGCTGATGCAGTGAAAGTAACCTTAGGTCCTCGTGGCCGTAATGTGGTTATCGACAAGAAGTTCGGTTCACCTACCATTACCAAAGACGGTGTCACTGTAGCTAAAGAAATCGAACTGAAGGATGCCATTGAAAACATGGGTGCCCAGTTGGTTAAGGAAGTGGCTTCCAAAACCGCAGATTCTGCAGGTGATGGTACCACAACCGCTACTGTTCTGGCTCAGGCTATCTATACCATCGGAGCGAAAAACGTAGCCGCGGGTGCTAACCCCATGGACCTGAAAAGAGGTATTGAAAAGGCAGTGGCTGTTGTTGTGGCAGACCTCGAAAAACAAAAGAAAAATATTTCTACTTCCAAAGAAATCGCTCAGGTAGCTACTATCTCTGCCAACCATGACGTAGAGATCGGTAAAATGATCGCTGAAGCGATGGAAAAAGTTGGTAAGGAAGGTGTAATCACAGTTGAGGAAGCTCGCGGTACTGAAACCGAAGTAAAAACGGTAGAAGGTATGCAGTTTGACCGAGGTTACCTGTCGCCTTACTTTGTAACCAATACCGAGAAAATGGAAGTTGAGGCAGAGCGCCCTTACATCCTGATCTCCGAGAAGAAAGTTTCTTCCATGAAAGAACTTCTTCCTGTATTGGAAGCTGTAGCACAAACCGGCCGTCCTTTGATTATCATCGCTGAAGATGTGGATGGTGAAGCGTTAGCTACTTTGGTTGTGAACAAAATTCGCGGTGCTTTGAAAGTTGCGGCTGTTAAAGCTCCTGGTTTTGGCGACCGTCGTAAAGCAATGTTGGAAGACATCGCTATCCTAACAGGTGGTACTGTCATTAGCGAAGAGCGTGGTTTCAAACTAGAAAACGCTTCGCTTGAGTATCTTGGCCAAGCTGAGAAAGTTATCATTGACAAAGACAATACTACCATTGTCAACGGTAGCGGTGATCCAGACGCTATCCAAGGTCGTATCAGCCAAATCAAATCTCAAATCGAAAATACAACTTCGGACTACGACCGTGAAAAACTTCAAGAACGTCTTGCCAAACTTTCAGGTGGTGTAGCGATTCTTTATATCGGTGCGGCTACCGAAGTTGAAATGAAGGAGAAAAAAGACCGCGTTGATGATGCCCTGCATGCTACCCGCGCTGCGGTAGAAGAAGGTATCGTTGCTGGTGGTGGTGTTGCCTTGATTCGTGCATCGGCTGCCCTTGAAGATTTGAAAGGGGATAACGATGACGAAACAACAGGTATCAACATTATCCGAATCGCATTGGAAGCTCCACTTCGTACCATTGTCGCCAACGCTGGTGGTGAAGGATCGGTGGTTGTTCAGAAGGTAAAAGAAGGTAAAGATGGTTACGGTTACAATGCTAAAGAAGATTCTTACGAAGATCTTCTAGCTGCGGGTATTATCGACCCCAAAAAAGTGACTCGTCTAGCCCTCGAGAACGCAGCATCCATCTCTGGTCTACTGTTGACCACTGAGTGTGTGATCGCGGATGAGCCTGAAGAAAATCCTGCACCTGCCATGCCACATGGAGGCGGAATGGGAGGAATGATGTAAGATAGGTTCGTTTCAAACGAAAAATCTCGCAAGAGATAAGTCCTTGGGGGAAACCCTAAGGACTTTGTTTTTGCATATTCCTAGGGGTGACTACTCTGCCATTTTTTTTGTAAATAGCTTTACCGTAGTTTAGTATGTGTTGAAAATGCAAAAACACTCAATATGAACAGACGCTCATTCATCCAATCCAGCTTTGCAGCCGTAAGTTTTTCCGCATTGCCTTTACTTGGTGCGACACGACGAACCCTACCTTATAAAATAGCTCTAATTGGGAGTGGCTGGTGGGGGATGAATATAGTGAGAGAAGCGCTCGCCTCTGGCGAATGTAAAATAACCGCCTTGGTGGACGTGGATACTCGCCAATTAAAAAAGGCCCAGGAACTACTCGGTCAGATGACTTCCGATCAACCCCGGACTTATCATGATTACCGAGAAATGCTTCAAAAAGAAAAACCCGAAATCGTTATCGTCGCTACGCCCGACCACTGGCACGCCCTCTGTTGCATAGCCGCCATTGAGGCAGGTGCCCATGTTTATGTGGAAAAACCCATTGGTCATACCATCAATGAAGGGAAAGCGATGGTAAATGCGGCACGTAAAAACAATCGAATTGTACAGGTTGGAACCCATCGACGAGTTTCTCCTCACAATATTTCGGGAATGGAATTTTTGAAATCCGGAAGAGCCGGGAAGATCGGAATGGCAAGAGCTTTTGTACATTATGGAGGCGGACCCGGTCGAAAAGCTATGGAAGAAAATCCACCTGAAGGCTTAGACTGGAACTTCTGGTGTGGACCTTCTCCGTTGGTACCCTATAATACAACCATACATCCGAGAGGGTTTAGACAATATTTGGATTTCGCAAATGGAACCCTAGGCGACTGGGGCATCCATTGGCTGGATCAAGTGCTGTGGTGGACGGAGGAAAAATACCCCAAAAAAGTATATTCTACCGGTGGCCGCGCTATACGACAAGACAGCACTGATGCTCCTGATCATCAAATCGCTGTTTACGACTTCGAAAGCTTTACATTGGAATGGGAGCACCGCCATTTTGCGGGGAACAACGCCGAAAAAACCCACCCCAACCAAGCTGTAGGCGTTTACTTTTACGGCACGGAAGGAACCTTCCATATGGGCTGGCTGGATGGTTGGACATTCTATCCGGCTGATTCTAAGAAGCCTATAATCTCAGAAAAAGCAAGTTTAAATGAACCGGATAACCAAAACATCAAAGAGCTGTGGCAGGATTTCTTGAATTCCATAAAAACCGGTAAAACACCGGTTTGTGATATCGAGATCGGACATCGTTCGACCAACTTGGCCTTACTGGGCATGTTGTCTTACAAATTGGGTAGAAGCATCGAATGGGACGGTGAAAAAGAGTTGATCAAAAACGATCCGGAAGCCAACAAGCTATTAGCCCGAGATTACCGGGGGCCATGGGAATATCCTAAAGTTTAGTCTTTGGGGAATGCCGTGATTAGAATACCTCCCAGGATGATTAAAATCATGCCTGAGATAATAGGAAAATCAGGCAGGGACTCCCCTAAAAGTATGCCCAATAGTGTAGAAAACAAAATATTAGCGTAGCCGATGGGAGCCACTTGGTTCACCTTTCCAACGGCAAAAGCGTTGGTCATTAACATTTGTCCTACCAAGGCAGAAAGGCCTAGAACGGCGAATAAAAACCAATGGTAAAGGTTGGCTGGCCAACTAAATTTCCCGAGTAAAAAACCAAACTCCTCCCATACCCAAAAG
>JBAYRB010000023.1:0-12393 GCA_041676905.1 Spirosomataceae bacterium | reverse complement strand
GATTGATTTCATATCCTTCCGGAAGATGGAATGGAAGGCGGCATATATCATAGTAAATCCACCCACTATCGTCAATGTCGTATTCCAATAAACATGGTTTCCAAGAATAGGAGCGAAACGTGCTAACAAATAAACCCCTGCTTTCACCATTGTCGCCGAATGAAGGTAGGCGGATATAGGGGTGGGGGCTTTCATAGCGCCCGGAAGCCAAAAATGAAATGGAAATTGAGCTGATTTTGAAAAAGCTCCAATAAACAAAAATGCTAGTATAAGTACGTAGTTTAGCTCGTCACGCTTGAGTAAGTCAGCGGCCAAACGCATGCTTTCGATCGAGAAAGTATCAACAGTGCTCCCAATCAATACGAAAGACGCCAGCAAAAAGAAGCCCCCACAACCCGTAATGGCAAAGGCCAATAAGGCACTTTTTCGTGACTCTGCATTGTCGTTGTTAAAGCCGATTAGAAAGAAAGAACTGACACTGGTAAGTTCCCAAAATACAAAAATTAAAAGTATGTTGTCGGCCAACACCAACCCCAGCATTGAGCCCATAAACAAGCTGAGATAAGCATAAAAGCGATCTATGTACTTATGGCCTTGCAAATAGGCTGCAGCATAGAAAAATACTAGTGCTCCAATGCCCGTGATAAGCATCACAAAAAGCATAGAAAGACCATCCAGCCGAAAGTCAAGATTGATCCCTAATGATGGAATCCATTGGTAGCTAAAGGTAAGCGTTTCGCCTTCAGTAATATAAGGAAAAAAATAGAGGAAATAGTTGAAAATGGACAAGGGAAGAAGGCCGAGCAAGACCGAAAGCCGACCTTTAAAAAATTTCCCCAAAAAAGCCAATAAAAACGCCGCTATGAAGCCCGCAAGGACAGCCAGAATCATCAACTACAAGTTTAGTACCAGAGGTATGAACGGTAAAAATAATAATTTTCAGTACGACAGCCTAGTTTTTTTTAGAGTAATTAAAGTACAATTACAAGTCCTCTCATATTTTTTCGATCTCCAATTCACTTCTCCCATTTCCGAACAATTAAAAGGGATTCGGGATTAATTAGCTGGATAATCGTAAATTTGAAATGTTAAATTTTTGAGATGATTTCACGTTTCAAATTATTTGGAATATTAGGTCTCTACTGGCTGATTTATTTTATCTTGATCCGGCTGGTGTTCATGACCTACAATCACGATCTTACAGCTGAACTGACGGTTTCAGAAATCGGTAGAGTGTTTTTAAATGGGTTTCGGATGGACCTGAGCCTGATGGGCTACTACCTTGTACTTTACGGTCTACTTTTCGTTTTTTCAATACTTCATCCCACTTCAAAGTTTCGATCCCTACTGAAAGGTTACACAATATTCCTGCTAGTTCTATCAGCAATTATTACCGTAGTCGATATGGAATTGTATCGACATTGGGGCTTCCGACTTAATAATACCCCGCTTTTTTATGCAGGCTCCGGAGCGTGGGGAAGCATTACCCTCGTCTTATGGATTAAAGCGTTGATCGTTTTTGGCCTTTTGGTCGGAACTGGATGGCTTGCTTATCAAAAATGGGTAGCACCTCATACAATTGCCGTGGTAAGTCAGGTCCCCAAATTAAATAGTGCTGCCATGTTGGGAATCACCAGTCTGCTTATTCTCCCCATCAGAGGAAGCCTAACCGTTGCACCCATGAATGTGGGATTCGTTTTTTTTCACGGTTCAAAGCCATACGCTAATCATGCAGCCATCAATGTGATTTGGAATTTTCTCTCCAGTCTGACCAAATCGGCTGCTACGCGATATCCTGAAGACTTTGTAGAACCCGATATAGCTTCCCAAAAATTCGAATCACTTTATCCCCAAACTCAGGATAGCCCCAAAATAACGACCGTTGAAAAACCCAATCTACTACTGATCATTTTGGAAGGATTTACGGCTGACATCATTAAACCTTTGGGGGGGCTCGACAGCATCACTCCAAATCTAAATCAATTAGCAGAACAAGGTATTCTATTTACACGATTCTATGCTAGTGGAGATCGCACCGACAAAGGGTTAGTGACGATTCTGAGTGGCTATCCGGCGCAACCAAAAACCTCCATTGCAAAAGCTCCGGCTAAGACAGCAAATCTCCCCTCTTTGGCGGGGTCACTTAAAAATCGAGGGTATCATACCTCCTTTCTTTATGGGGGTGATATCAATTTTGCCAATTTACGCTCCTATATCACCCATATGGGCTTTGATCAAATTACTGACATTAATAGCTTCCCCAGTGAGCTTAATACGTCGAAATGGGGAGTCCATGACCAATTCGTTTTCGATCGAGCAAAGCTAGAATTAACGTCAACACCTACCCCATTTTTCAAAGTTATTCTAACCCTGAGTAGCCATGAACCCTTCGATGTGCCGATGGAACCGTACATTACAGCTAAATCTGAGGAAGATCTTTATCTGAACTCGTGCTACTATACCGATTATTGGCTGGGTGACTTTCTATCCCACGCCCGCCGGCAATCTTGGTGGGACTCGACACTGGTGATTATAACAGCAGATCACGGGCATCGACATCCTAATAATAAAAAACTCGAAGACGAAAAACGTTTCCGAATCCCCTTGCTCTTGACTGGAGGAGCGCTATCCGACAAGCCCCAACGCATCGATAAATTGGGCGGGCAGACCGATATTGCAAACACAATCCTAGGTCAAATCGACCAGGCCGAAAAGCAGTTTAAATTTAGTAAAGACTTGCTAAACCCCTCTTCGATACCTTTTGCAGCGTATTTCTTTCAAAATGGATACGGATTTTTACTCCCAGAAAAACACCTGGTTTATGACAATGACGGAAATAGCGTCATCTTAAATGAAGGTTGTAACACCGAAGATATTGACCTGAGTAAAGCCTATCAACAAATTCTATATAGCGACTACAATAATAGGTAAGTGACGTATAGCTATAGCGTTCGTTTTTTGGGAATACGACGCACCGATAGTACTGCATGACGGCTTATGGATTGAAAATCAGTAGATTTTAACCAGTTTTGGTTTTGTTTTAGGCTGAGAGGAGCGATAATCGTTGTCCAACTTAACTACAATTTTTAAAATATGAGGATCCAAGCTGCACACTTTTGGAAACTTAGTGTTTTGACACTTATCATGATTATGGGCGAATTTCCTGTAACTTATGCACAATATCCAACTTTAGGTAAAGTGATCTTCAATGAATCCGAGATGAAAGTGTTGATTCCCGAAGATGCGGTCATTGAAGTATTAGCGGGTGGTTTTGTATGGACGGAAGGACCGGTTTGGCACGAAGGGAACAAATCCCTGCTTTTTAGTGATGTGCCCAAAAACAAAGTTTATCAGTGGACGCCTAAAGATGGAATAACGGTATTTTTAGAACCTTCAGGTTACACTGGACTCGGAAATTATAGCCGGGAGCCGGGTTCTAACGGACTGACCATTGACCCAAAGGGGAATCTCATATCCTGTGAACACGGAGATAGAAGAATCAGCATCATGTCCTTGGAAAAAGGAGGGAAACGTACCTTGAGCGATAATTATCAGGGAAAGCGGTTTAATAGCCCCAATGATGTAGCCTTACATCCGGCATCAGGGGAAGTTTATTTCACGGATCCTCCCTATGGACTAGAAAAAGGTGCAAACGACCCTACCCGGGAACTTCCCTTTTGCGGTGTCTATCGTATAACCAGCGATGGCCAAACCGTGTTGCTGACAGATCAATTAACACGACCCAATGGGGTAGCATTTTCACCCGATGGAAGCATTTTGTATGTAGCCGTTTCTGATCCAGAAAAAGCGCATATTATGGCCTATCCAGTGCAATCTGATGGAAGTCTAGAAAATGGAAAAATTCTTTTTGATGCTACACCTATGGTTAAGCAAGGTTTACCCGGACTTCCCGACGGACTAAAGACCGACAAGGATGGAAACATTTGGACTACAGGGCCAGGTGGGGTATTAGTGCTTTCCCCAGAGGGTAAACTTTTAGGTAGAATTGATACCGGGCGCCCAACCGCGAATTGCGCCTGGGGGGACGACGGTACCGTGCTTTACATTACTGCGCAAAGTTATCTTTGCCGCATTCAAACGCGCACGAAAGGAGCAGGTTGGAAATGAATATTTGCCCAACCACTTCGATTGTATATTCGTCAAAGTAACCTAATTTTGCATAAGGTTAATTGTGAGATCAGGGTTCAGTAGAGCTGCATGCAGGAAAATCGCCATCTGTACATTATTTGGGGTGCATTACTTTTGGGCATCATCTATTTGATGCGGCTTTTTTCGTTGCAAGTATTGGATGAAAGCTATGCCATACAATCATCCAGTAATTCCATAAAAAAGATCATCGAAATCCCCCCTCGAGGTGAAATATACGATCGGTACGGCAACTTGATCGTGTATAATACGACCGTTTATGACCTTTTGGTAACCCCATCTAAAGCAAGAGTTAAAGATACACTTCGTTTGTGTAGAACGTTGGGCATTGAGCGCTGGGAGTTTGATAGCCTGATGAATGTCGCAAAGGCTTACTCCCGCGTTAAGCCGTCACCCTTCCTAAGACAATTGTCGAAGGAAGAATTCGCGCAGATTCAAGACGTGATGGTTGATTATCCCGGCTTTGAATTTGAACGTAGTTCGGTACGGACGTATACAACCAAAAGCATGGCAAATGCATTGGGTTATGTAAGTGAAATAACAAAAAGACAACTCGAAAATCAGGAAGAACCCTACTATCGGCAGGGTGACTATATTGGGCAAACGGGCTTGGAGAAATTCTATGAAAAGGAACTGAGGGGAAAACGAGGTACCCGATTTGTAATGGTGAATGTAAACGGTATTCACATGGGATCGTGGAAAGGCGGTACGTTGGACACCGCTTCGGTAGTAGGTAAGAACCTCCATACGGGAATCGATTTGATGTTGCAGCAGTATGCCGATAGCTTACTCGTTAATAAGGTGGGGAGTGTAGTTGCCATTGAACCTAAAACAGGGCAGATATTAGCAATAGCCTCCTCTCCCACCTATGACCCGCAAATGTTGTCGAGTCGATCATTCTCCAAAAATTACATGGAGTTATATCGAAATCCCTACCGACCTCTGTTTAACCGGGCTGTCATGTCAAGCTATCGACCCGGTTCAACCTTTAAGTTAATTCAGGCATTGGTTGCCTTGCAAGAGGGGATCATTACACCGGGAACCGGTTTTGCACACGGAAACGCCCCTATGAAATGTCATGGGCATCCGCATATCGCGTCCGTAGCCATGGGGGTACAACATTCCTGTAATCCCTATTTCTACCATGTTTTCCGAAAACTGTTGTACGACAACGATGAAAGTAATACCTATACCGCATCCGCTTATGGGTTGAGAAGGTGGCATAAATGGGCAGAGAAATTCAGCATGGGAGACAGGCTAGGGGTTGATTTACCCAGTGAGTTCAAGGGAAATGTACCCGATGATGAATACTATGACAAACGATATGGCAAGGGGAAATGGAAATTTTCGAACATTTATTCGATTAGTATCGGGGAAGGTGAACTGTTGACAAATCCCATCAAATTGGCCAACCTCGCTGCCATAATCGCGAATCGTGGCTATTACTATACCCCCCATATTGTGGCTGCCATCGGGGATAAAGAGGGAGAACCCTTAAGCCAATACCTGGTTAAGCACGAAACAGGAATTGCTCGTGAGCATTTTGAAACGGTCATTGAAGGGATGAAAAATGCCGTCGTCAGGGGCACAGTTCCTGCCTTTGCCCAATTGACCAGTGGAATAGTTTCGGCAGGTAAAACGGGAACGTCGCAAAATCCTAAAGGAGAAGATAATTCGATTTTCGTAGCTTTTGCACCGGTGGACGATCCAAAAATTGCCATTGCAGTGATTGTTGAATATTCGGGTTTTGGTGGGTCTCACGCCGCCCCTATAGCCAATTTGCTAATGGAACGATACATTTTACGCAAGACAGTGAGCAAATCAGTAGAGGATTATGTACTAAGAAAGAACTATCTGCCAAATTACATTTTCCCAAGAGGTACGGTGATACCGAGTCAAAAACCAAAGAAGGACACGGTCGAGCGGTCCAAACCGATTTCCCTTCCCTTGGCGACCCAACCCGATACAACACATAGGATAAGTTTGAGACGGACTGAGCCCACAAACGGATTCAACTAATAAAGATCATGACAGAACGAAATTCCGTAATAGGTAAAATTGACTGGGTCGTACTGCTGATCTACATCGTTTGTGTGCTGATGGGATGGTTGAATATCTACGCAGTGGTATATACGCCCGATCACCCCATGAGTATGTTCGATTTGTCCTATCGTTCAGGGCAGCAATTACTTTGGATAGGCACCTCAAGTTTATTGATTATCGCTATTTTGGTGGTGGATCATAAGTTTTACGATACCTTTGCCTACCTCATTTACGGCGCCGTCATCTTGGCTTTAATTGCGGTATTGTTTACAGCAGGAGATATCAAAGGATCCCGGTCTTGGATAAAATTAGGCACTTTTTCCATACAACCTGCCGAATTTGCAAAATTGGCAACCAGCTTGGCTTTAGCTAAATACCTGGGAGACCCGACTCTGCGATTGCAGTCGTGGAAAGATTATCGGGTCGTAGCCCTGATCATTGGTCTTCCCATTATTCTAATACTTCTCTCCAATGAAACTGGGACTGCACTGGTTTTTGTGTCCTTTTTAATTATGCTTTACCGGGAGGGTTTGCCGGGCATAATTCTCGTATTGGGCATGGTGATGGCCGCATTGTTGGTGATCACGCTGCTGGTCGATAAATGGTTGGTGATCGTTGGAATTGTTGCACTCGTGGGTTTGGTAATCTGGTTGATGCCCAAAATGATCCGACGTAGGGGAGGGGCATTGACCAGTATCCTTTTTGGGGTAGGAATGATCATAACCGTATTAGGCGTTGATTTTTTTATCAATAATATACTTCAAAAACACCAACGGAATCGCATCATGGTATTGGTAGACCCGTATGCTGATCCACAAGGAGCAGGTTGGAATGTCATACAGTCGAAAATAGCGATTGGATCGGGGGGCATCATGGGGAAAGGCTTCTTGCAGGGAACACAAACAAAATTCGATTTTGTGCCTGAACAAGAAACTGACTTTATCTTTTGTACCGTTGGAGAGGAGCATGGATTCATTGGTGCGGCTATTGTGATATTTCTATTCATAGGCCTCATCACCCGGCTCGTTTTTCTTGCCGAGCGACAGCGAACACGATTCGGACGGGTCTATGGGTATTGCGTGGCAGGTATTTTCCTATTCCATTTTATGGTCAATGTGGGAATGACGATTGGCCTTATGCCGGTAATTGGTATACCCTTACCGTTCTTTAGTTACGGCGGGTCGTCTCTATGGGGTTTCACAATCCTGCTCTTTATTTTTCTGAAAATTGATTCGCAACGTCCCTTTGCTGCTTAGGTGGTTATTGAAATCTACTGAATTCTGTGTTCAACCCCTTTCCATATGTAATAAATCCCATATATTCACTCCTAAATTTGCAAGTCCAATACCTAAAACCGATCCTGTATGGTGATATCATTTATTGGAGCTGGAAATGTGGGATGGCATTTAGCTCAGGCACTGGAGGACGCCGGTCACGTAATTTCCGAAGTCTATAGCAGGGATCCACAAAATGCCCGGCTACTAGTTTCAAAATTATATGATACACATATCCAACCTGATTTGAATTTTGCGGATAGCGACGCACAGATTATTGTTTTAGCCGTCCCAGACCACGCTTTGGAAAGTGTATTAGAAAGAGCTGTCTTGCCACCCAAAATTATGCTGGTGAATACATCGGGCTCCATAGCACTTCAAAAACTTCGACAACTAACAGAAATATACAGTGATGTTCCTGTACGCGTCGGCGTCATGTATCCATTACAAACTTTTACTAAAGACGACGAAATAGATTACGAGAAAGTACCTTTTTGCATAGAAGCTGCAGACGAGGATATGGAGGATGTCTTAGTAAAAGTAGCACAGACCATCAGTAATGTCGTTTATCGTATCGACTCTGATGAACGACGGATCTTGCATATAGCTGCTACGATTGCCAATAATTTTTCAAACTACCTTTATGGAGTAGCGCACGATTTGCTGGATAACTATCAAATCGAATTTGAAATCCTTCAACCCCTTCTTGAACAAACAGTTAAGAAAGCTTTTGCCATAGGGGATCCCTCCAAGGGTCAAACTGGATTAGCGGTACGGGGTGATTGGGAAATCATTGCTCAACATTTGAAACTTTTGCAGGAAATTAACCCTGAATGGGCAAATTTGTATAGATTTATGAGTGACCAAATACGAACAAAGCATTATTTGGAGTAAAAATTATCGTATTAATGTAAACAGCTAACTGGTAGCTGAAATCTTTTACGCAAATCAAAATTGTTACTACGTGGAGAATAAAACGGTTTTTGAAAAAATTACAACCTTCATATTCGATATCGACGGTGTGATGACTAATGGGGATGTATTAGCCCTAGAAAGCGGAGAGCAACCCAGAACCTTCAATGTTAGAGACGGTTACGGGATCAATAGAGCTCTGAAGTTAGGGTATCGAATTGCAATTCTTTCCGCGCAAAATCAAGTAGGAGTACGTAAAAGAATGGAATACCTGGGGGTTACTGATGTATTTCTAGGCGTATCCCCCGACGGGAAGTTACCTATCTACTTAAAATATTTGGAAGAAAATCAGTTGCAAAAAGACGAGGTCATTTTCATGGGGGATGATATCCCTGACTACGAAGTAATGATGATCGATGGTGTTGTAAGTGCCTGTCCGGCAGACGCTGTTGAGGAAGTTAAGGAAATAGCTACCTACGTTTCACCTGTAAAAGGAGGGGATGGAGCTGTAAGGGATCTGATTGAACAGGTCCTGAAAGCTCAGGGAAAATGGTTGTCATGGATAAAAGAGAACTGACAAATGACCAAATCACATCCGATAGGGTCAGAATTTTACATACGGCCGATTGGCACATTGGTAAACAACTTCATAAATACAGTCTGGAGGAAGATCACCGACTGTTCTTCGATTGGTTGATCGAATACGTCAAAAGCCAAAAAATAAATTTGTTGCTGGTATCGGGAGATGTATTTGATACCGCTTTCCCCTCTGCCACTTCTCTTCGCCAATATTACCAGTTTCTTACAAGCCTAATCGCTGAAAACTGTAGAATCGTTATTACCGCGGGGAACCATGATTCCCCGGCCGTGCTCAATGCGCCTAGCGATATTTTGTCACACTTGAACATCAATGTCGTAGGCGACGTAGCATCCTTTCCGGATCGATGTTATGTCGCTCTACCCGAATCGAATCTAGCGGTCGCTGCAATTCCTTTTTTAAGGGATGCAGACCTAAGAAAATCGGTGTCGGGTATGAACTACACCGATCGACTTACCCAAATACGGGAAGGTATTAGTAGGTACTATCAAAATATCCTGGAATTTCATAAGGAAAATTATCCTGAATTCGGCCTTATTGGCATGGGGCATTTGCACGTGTCGGGTGTTGAAACCTCCGAAAGTGAACGAGAGGTACATGTGGTGGGGAATTTAGCAGCGTTTGAGCTTAATCACTTTCCAAAGGGCTATGAATACATCGCGTTAGGGCATATTCACAAACCGCAAAAGCTAGCCGATCGGATTCGCTATTCGGGTTCTCCAATCCCCTTGAGCTTCAGTGAGCGAGAGGATCCGAAATTTGTCGTTGAACTGGAGTTTGACAAGGGAGCTTTAACAAGCCAAAACCTCATTAAGATTCCTCAATGGCGTGAGCTTCGTTCGTTTGCAGGTAACTTGATCGAAGTTAAGGAGCAGCTGGATAAATACGATCCAAAATCGATTTTGGAGCCTTTCGTCGAAGTACATGTAACGGAAGCCAATTACGATCCGCAAATCCATCTGCAATTTGAGCAGATGTTACAGGAATATGAGAATGCTAGGTTTCGAATCATCAAACCCCGATTAACGTTCGAAAATCGACTAAAAGATGCTGCAGATCTATTTGCTACCGGTGTTGAAATTGAAGATTTGTCGCCCAGACAGGTTTTCCTACGACGCTTGGAAAGCGAAGAAATGGAAACGGAACAAAGGGAATTGCTACGTACTGCTTTTGATGAATTATTAGGAGAAATTTCGATCGGCGAGTAAGGTTAATATCATGAAGATTCTGAAAATTAAGTTCAAGAACATCAATTCTTTTTATCAGAAACTTTATACTATTGACTTTACGCAATCGCCACTTTCTGATACCCATTTATTTATCATTTCCGGACCAACAGGAGCAGGTAAATCAACATTGCTTGATGTAATCACGCTTGCTTTGTATAACCGTATACCTCGTTTTAAGAAGATATCAATCTCAGAGATTGAAAGCCTCGGGTCTATTGTCAACTCCAAAGCCATAGAGGAACCTCGTTGTGAGGCCTATGCGGAGGTTGAATATGAGGTTAGGTCGGGCCGTTATCGCTCGTGTTGGTCCATCGCAAAAAACCGGAATGGCAACTGGAACGAATATCAGATGGAGATAGCAAAGTTGCCCGATGAGACCTTATTGGATATCAAGTCAAAGGTCGATATTCCCAAAAAAAATGCCGAACTAATTGGCCTTACCTACGAACAGTTCGTAAAGTCAATCATTTTAGCCCAGGGGAGTTTTGCCGAATTTTTGAAGGCGGATCGTTTTACGAGGGCAAAACTATTGGAAGACCTTACGGGAACCCAAATTTATAGGCAACTGGGTATCAGCGCATTTGAACGCTCGAAATCAGCGGCAAAACAGGTGGAACTCAAAGAAGCTGAGCAAAAAGGCGTTGTGTTAAAAAGCACGGAGGAATTGGAAACGCTGAAGGCTAAGAAGGAATTAAGTGAACATAGACGCTCCCAATTGGAAGCCGAGGTTGAAAAATGGGAAAGAGAAGCAAAGGTGAGTTCGGATATAAGGGAACTAGAGATTAGCCGGACCCGTATACAAGCGGATAAACAACGATTGTTGCAGGAAGAAGAAAAATTTCGAGTGGAAAAGTCTCGCTTGCAAGATCATGAAAGGGTAAGTCATTTGGTGGCTCCCATGACGCGTTTCGTAGAATTCCAAAAACAGAAGCTTCAATTAGAGGACGAGTTCAAGAAGACCAGGCAAAATAGTGAACATCACTTTGTAAAAAGGTCAGAACTATTACGCTATGCTAGCGAACTCACCGGTCTCCCGTTGAAAGAAGACGAGCTAACAAAGGTGGTCAACGAGTTTGAACACAGGGTTGTACAGCTTGAACTGACCATTGGTAATTTAAAAGCCCAAGCCCAGCCGTTGAAAGACAGTCTGCGGCATGAATACGCTCGTGCTGAGTATGAATGGGTAACGACCCTTCCTTTTCAGGACTTAAGGAAGACCTTCGTTCAATTGAAAAGTAAGAAAGAACAATTAGCTGCGTTATTAGAAGCTTTTCAAACCGATTTTAAAGCGAGTGAAAGTTTAAGGGAGCTGGATGAGAAGATATTGCTCTTAGCGGAATTGAAGAAACTGATTCTGGATCGCGACCGAATAGGAGCAGAGGGTAAAAAAACGAAGTCGGACTTAGCGCTTTGCACCGAATCAGAAGTGAAATTAGTTCCTAAGCTGGAAAATGTACGTAAAGTAATAGCCGAGTTGACAAAAAAAATAGAAGAGTATGGCGACAAGCTGTTGTATGAAACCACGAAAATTAATCTGGAAGACCAACGAAAAAAATTAAAAGAAGGCGAACCTTGCCCGCTTTGCGGTTCTACGCATCATCCGTATCTCCACACTTACATCAACAACGTCAGTGAATTAGGACAAAAGTTAAAGGATTTTAAAGATGAATTGGCCGCGAAACAAAACTTAGAGAAGGAAACTTTGTTGAATTTGGAAACAGCGCGGAAAAAGAAGGTAGAATTGTCGGATCGTTTGACGCAAATGCGATTAGAATATCGAACGATTGAACAACAAATAAAAGCGTTGACATTGCAATGGGGTGGTCTTGACGAGCATACGGTTAAAGCTATTGACCAACAACTGGGTCAAATTCAAAAAGAGAAGGCGAATATTGACCGATGGGTTGCCAGTCGCGATCAAATGAAACTTGCCTCAAGATTATTAGAAAATGTCAGCTCACTTGAATCGATCGATCAGGAACTAGCACGTTTGGAGGGTGAAAAACAAAAAATTTATAAGGGGAAAGATGTTAGAGCAGATGTAAAGTCTCTCCTACGAAATTGGGAGCAAGTTTTAAATGCGGAAGTAGAAAACCAACGTCAATCCAGGTTGCTGCAAGAAAAGTTAAAAAATTTGGAGACGGAACTACATACGCTAAAGAGTGAACTT
>JBAYRB010000022.1:0-12554 GCA_041676905.1 Spirosomataceae bacterium | reverse complement strand
TATTAACAGACTGGCGGAAAACGCCACCCGGTCCTGTACACTTCTGGCCGTAAGCGGTGGTGTAGACTCAATGGTTTTGGCAAACCTTTATCATAGAGCCGGGCTCCAATGCGCCATTGCACATTGTAATTTCCAACTCCGGGGCGAAGCAGCTGAACTGGATGCTCAACTCGTGCGGCAGATCGCACAGGAATATCATTTCGAGTATCATGAGGTGTCGTTTGAAACCAAAAAAATGGCCAAATTATGGAGGGTATCTACCCAAATGGCCGCCCGAAAATTACGCTACGAATGGTTTGAGTCCCTTTCGGAGCAATTTGACTATCCATGGATCGCCACGGCTCATCATGGTACAGATCAAGTCGAAACCATCTTGTTAAATTGGGTTAGGGGATCAGGACTAAGAGGTCTGAAAGGGATGCCCGAAGTAAACGGGAAAATCATACGTCCGCTCTTGTTTGCAACTCGGGAACAAATTCTTGAATACGCTGAAAAACAAGGACTCGAATGGCGGGAAGATCGCTCTAACCAGGATGATTACTATCGACGAAACCGGATCCGTAAACATGTCGTACCCGTATTGAAATCGATTAATCCTAAATTAGAGGGTACGGTGGCAGAATCGGTCAAAATTCTGGGTGGAGCATTACAGTTGCAAAACCGAATCATACAGGATTGGAAAAGCGAAATTTGGACCGAAACAGACGGGGTAGCGTCCCTAAGTATTGAGGGGATAAAAAAAGCACTGGTGCCTGATTATCAATTATATGTATTGTTGGAGCCTTTTGGATTCTCCACTGGTCAGGTGAAGGACATCATTATACAATTGGAGGGCATCCCGGGAAAAGAATTTTTATCTTCTACCCATCGTATGGTGAAGGACCGGGATAAACTCATTCTAACCAGAAGGGATAATAAAGTAAAGGTCGACCCGGAAGTACGCGTTGAAGTTTTTCCAAGATGGAATGATTTCACCCTAACGAACGACCCTATGGTTGCCTATTTCGATGCCGAGAAGCTGGAAATGCCCTTAACCCGACGATTGTGGCAACCGGGAGATCGATTTAAACCGTTCGGCATGAATGGAAAAACTAAAAAAGTCTCTGATTTATTAATCGATCTCAAATTAAGTAAAATCGCCAAAGACCGGGTTACCGTAATTGTCGATAAGAAGGGGGAAATCATTTGGGTGGAAGGTTTGAGAACCAGTCATACTCCACGAGTGACGGAGACAACGCGCGAAATAGCGATGATTAAAGCTTAGCAAATGGGAGGTTGTTTAGATCAACATTTCCCCCGGAAATGACAATCCCTACCTTTTTCCCCGAGAAATTTCCCTTGTAACGTAGTAGGGCTGCCAAACTTACTGCACCAGATGGCGCGACTACGATCTTCATCCGCTCCCAATATAAGCGCATGGCTGCTACGATATCCTCATCGGTGACAGTCACGATGTCGGTGACGTATTGAAGAATTAAGGGAAAAGTTTTGTCGCCCAAGGTAGTTAACAGTCCATCGGCGATGGTATTAACATAAGGGGCTTTTGTGATTTTTTCATTTTGAAACGAAAGGATAGCATCGGCTGCGCCCTCCGGTTCGGCCGCTATCACATGCGTTTTTGGGGAAAAGTAATGTGCAGAAAGAGCTGTGCCACTGAGTAATCCCCCACCCCCGACAGGACAAATGATAAAATCCAATGGTTCTGTTAAATCCTCGATTAACTCTTTTGCAGCGGTAGCTTGTCCGGCGATGACTTGGTAGTCATTGTAGGGATGAACAAAGGCTGCCCCAGTCTTTTCAATAATTTCGTCTGCCTTTTTTTGTCGTTCCTCAGGTGTATTTATGCAAAAAGTGATAGCAGCCCCATAGGATTTGACCGCATCGATTTTTACGCGTGAAGAGTCTTCGGGCATGACAATAAACGCGGGGATACCAAGTGTTTTACAAGCATAGGCAACCCCTTGAGCGTGGTTTCCTGATGAATGAGCTACAATCCCGTTTTTTATTTTATTCTCCTCAAGCGAAAGGATGGCATTGAGTGCACCACGGGCTTTAAACGCTCCTATCTTTTGGAAGTTTTCGGGTTTGAAAAAGACTTGAGATCCTATGAGTAAATCAACGGCTTGATTCGTCAATACAGGGGTTCGATGGATGTACGGTCGAATACGTTCGTGTGCATTTTGTATGTCAGAAGCGGTAGGGACAGTCATAATTTTTAAAAAAGTTGGGTTATTTATCACCCTAACCAGTTTCTCAAGAATTCCAGACGATAGACCAGTAAAGTAAATATGATTCCCCAAATTAAACCACTTATAAGCATCCATAGGAAACTACCTACCCGCGGTGCTCGGAAAGCGACTAATAAAGCGCTACCTAGAGGTGGTGTAAAAAGAGCTGGGGTTAATAGAGCAATCCCTTTGGTTCCAAAAATGCGCCATACTTTTACGGCGAGTCGATTAAATCGTGTGAATTTTCTTGGCTTTTTTCGCCGAATTCGCGAAAGTAAATCGCGAAGAAGAGTTCCTGCATAATTAATCACCACCACGGTCATCATCATACCGATGGTAGAGCAAATAGCTGTCTCAATCCAGTGTAAACCCAGGGCTAGTCCTGTAAATGTTCCACCAAGGTATTTAAGGGTACTCGCTATGGCAACAGCGAAATATTTCCCCATCAAATTTACGTCCAGCATATACGGTTAGATGCTATTTCTAATGCCTGTACCCTCGTTTCTCTGTCGGTATCAACATAATCCTGAAGGGTAGGGTTCTGAATAAATGCAATTCTTTGAATTGTTTTTTCAATAACCTCCGGGATATCCAGAAAACCGATCTTTTCCTCCAAAAATGCGGCCACCGCAATTTCATTTGCCGCATTGACGATACATGGCAAATTGCCCCCTTTTTCCATTGCTTGGTAAGCAAGCGAAAGACAATGAAACGTGTCGACATCAGGGGCTTCAAAAGTAAAAGTAGGGAATTGTAAAAAATCAAAACGAGGAAATTCCGACGTCAGTCTTTCCGGATAGCTTAATGCATATTGAATTGGAAGACGCATATCCGGTAACCCCATTTGAGCTTTGATGCTACCGTCCTGAAACTGTACCATCGAATGGATAATACTTTGGGGGTGCACCACGACCTCTATTTGAGATGAGGTAAGACCGAAGAGCCATCGCGCTTCGATTACCTCTAGGCCTTTATTCATTAATGTAGCTGAATCAATCGTAATTTTTGCGCCCATAGACCAGTTCGGGTGACGAAGAGCTTGTGCTTTCGTAACGGCGACCAGCTCATCTCGTTTTCTTCCACGGAATGGCCCTCCAGACGCCGTTAAAATGATCTTCTCGATGGGATTTTTTTCTTCGCCAATCAGGCATTGGAAGATGGCCGAATGCTCGGAATCGACCGGATAAATGGGAACCTTTCTCTTTGTGGCTAAAGTGGCTACTAACTCACCGGCTACGACCATGGTTTCTTTATTAGCTAGGGCAATGTGTTTCCCGGTATTGATGGCTTCCAGGGTAGGGAGCAATCCGGAATACCCTACCAGCGCTGTTAGTACCGTATGGGCTTTTGATTGGCCAATAATTTGAATCAGGGCGTCTTCCCCGGCATACACTCGAATACCCAAAGGAGCCAAGGCACTTATCACCTTGTCTTTTAATGTTTCGTTACCAATTACTACTTCTTCGGGGCGAAATTGCCCTGCTTGTTCAATCAATAAGTCGGCATTGTTTTGTGCCGTTAGCAGGGATACTTCAAAACGGTCGGGATGTTGCCCAATGACCTCCAGTGCCTGGGTGCCAATCGAGCCTGTTGATCCCAATATTGCGATTTTCTTCAGATTACTCATGCCTGGTTTAATTTCCACCGCATTATTTTGTCGGCGATCTTACGGTCGTTGGAAAGTCGAGGTACTTTGTTCTGCCCCCCTAGTTTTCCTTCACTTTTCATAAATTCTACAAATGCCCCCGGTTTTAAGGGTGTAATGACCAAGGGTCTGAGGATTGCACCCCGAATAAGATCGTCATAGTATATATTCAGTTGTGTCATTTCCCGGTCTAAATCAGCGGCAAATTGATCCTGATTGTTTGGTTCCTTTGAGAATTCCACCAACCATTCGTGGTACGGCAATCCTTCCGTTGGCGTTACCATCGGCGCTACCGTAAATTCCGTTACGACCGCTTCGGGGTGTTTTTCCATGGTGCGTTGTAATGCTCTTTCCACCTCTTCCCCAATAACATGTTCTCCAAAAGCGGAGATAAAATGTTTGATCCGCCCCGACACCACTACCCGATAGGGATTGAGTGACACAAATCGAACCGTATCCCCAATGGAATACCCCCAAAGACCTGCATTATTGTTTATAATTAATGCATAACTTTTTCCCAGTTCTACGTCCTCCAAGCCCAATCGAGGAGGGGAATCACTAAAATAGGAGTCCAGTGGGATGAATTCATAGAATATCCCCGTATTTAATAACAGGAGCAATCCTTCTTCCTCCTGGCTATCTTGATAGGCGATAAAACCTTCCGATGCGGGATAGGTTTCAATAGAATCTACCGTTTTCCCGATTGATTCAAACAAACGAGCACGATAAGGTTCGAAATTGACCCCGCCGTAAATCAGTAGGGAAAAATCAGGGAAGACGTCCTTGATCGGCCGGCCTGTTCTCTCAATGATTCGGTCAAAATACATTTGAACCCAGGGTGGGATGCCAGAAATCAGCCCCATTCGCTGCGTAATCGTTTCATCGATAATCTTTTCGAGTTTCGTTTCCCAGTCTTCGATACAATTGGTATCGTAGGAAGGGAGTTGATTCGTTCGAAGATAAGCCGGGACATGGTGATTCGAAATACCCGATAGCCGTCCGGTTTTGATACCAGCCACTTCATGTAATACAGGGCTTCCCGAGAGGAAGATCAAGCCATGATCCAGAAAAGCTGATTTGCGGGTCTGCTGGATATAGAACAAAATGGCGTTTCGTGCGGAGTTGATATGGTTATCGATCGAATCATGACTGATGGGAATATACTTAGTCCCGGAGGTCGTGCCTGAAGTCTTGGCAAAATACAATGGTTTTCCTGGCCACAGTACATCCTTTTCACCTTTGGTAATTCGGTCGATATAGGGTCTTAAACCTTCGTAGTCACGAATGGGGACTGCGGCTTTAAAATCGATGTAATCGTGGATGTCCTTGAAATTGTGATCGATTCCAAAGCGTGTATTTGCTGCCTTTTCAACCAGTTTTTGGAGCCATTTTTTTTGAACTCCAATTGGATCCGCCATCCATTTTTTCTCCTGGCTAACGATATATTTTGCGAGCGGAATACTTAGTGTTGATCTTAACCCCATTTTGCAAAGTTAACGAGTATTCGGGAAATTGACTTCAACCCGTCAAATCTTAAAAAAGTATTAAAGAATGTCTGAAATCCAAAAATAGCGTTTGTTTGTGTTCAAATATCTTTATTTTTGCAAACCATATGCTCGGCATATGTAAAAAAGTGTTGAAAAATAGGAATTTTAGGATGGGGTTATTTGATTTTCTGACGAGTGATATAGCGATAGATTTGGGTACTGCCAATACCCTTATTATACATAAAGACGAGATAGTAGTGGACGAGCCTTCGATCATTGCTATCGACAAAATGAGCGGTAAGATTTTAGCCATTGGTCATAAAGCGATGCAGATGCACGAAAAGACCAATGAGAATATTAAGACAATACGTCCGCTCCGGGACGGTGTCATTGCCGACTTTACCGCTGCTGAAATGATGATCCGTGGCATGATCAAAATGATCGGTTCCGGCAGGCGCTTTTTCTCCCCCTCGCATCGCATGGTGGTTTGTATACCTTCGGGGATTACCGAAGTGGAAAAAAGGGCGGTAAAAGACTCCTGCGATCATGCAGGGGCTAAGGAAGTGTATATGGTACATGAACCGATCGCTGCAGCTATCGGGATCGGTATCGATATTACCCAACCTAACGGTGTAATGATCGTCGATATCGGTGGGGGAACCACCGAAATCGCTGTAATAGCCCTGTCTGGAATTGTGTGTGAGCAGTCGGCTCGAATCGCTGGGGACGTGTTTACCCGTGACATCGTCGATTACATGCGCCGCGAACACAACTTACTTATTGGAGAACGTTCCGCCGAAATGATTAAAATGGCGATCGGATCGGCTCTCCCAGAACTTGAAAACCCACCTGCTGACTATGAAATTCGCGGCCGTGATTTGATGACGGGTATTCCTAAAGAAATAAAGGTCGGATATAGCGAGATCGCTTATTCATTGGATAAGTCCATTGCTAAAATCGAAGAAGCGGTCATGAAAGCTTTGGAGATTTCACCTCCCGAACTTTCCGCTGATATTTATAAAAACGGGATTCACCTAACCGGGGGAGGGGCGTTGATTCATGGGCTGGCAAAACGGATATCGACCAAGACCAAACTGCCGGTACACGTGGCCGAGGAACCCTTAAAGGCGGTTGTAAGAGGAACAGGAGAAGTATTGAAAAACCTGGAACTTTATAAACCGGTTCTCATGACTTGACCTAAGGGCGGGAACCAAACTTCTTATGTCACAATTATTTGAGTTTATCTCAAGACACAGAAGCTTTATTCTTTTTGTATTTCTGGAAGTACTTTGTTTTCGATTACTGATCGGTAGCAATTCATCCTGGGGAGTACGCTATTTCAATACTTCCAATTGGTATGTAGGTACAATATTGGGGCTATCCAATAGTTTCAAAGAATATTTAGGACTTCGGGAAGTGAACCGACAATTGGCCGCTGAAAATGCGCGCTTGAATGAAACCTTGACCCGGCTTTTAGAATCGGATCCCCCGAAAGCTCCTGCCGGATACCAACCCGATTCAACCTTTGCTGCCCGGTATTCCTACACGCTTGCAAAGGTGATTGACGTTGAAACCAAAATGTCGAACAATCACTTGACCATCGATAAGGGTACTTTGGATGGAATAGCCCCAGGAATGGGGGTAATTTCAGCCACCGGTATTGTCGGAAAAGTACAATATTGTTCCCCTCGCATGTCGGTCGTAACCTCGATTTTGCATAGCCGATTTATGGTCTCCACTGAATTACCTGCATCCAATGAAATTGGCACGGTCATTTGGACCGGGGAGGATATAGGTCAGGTAAAATTGTTGGATATTTCGAAATTCAAAAAGGTAGAAATTGGCGATACGGCCGTCACCTCTGGCTATAATCAGGTGTTTCCCCCTGGGGTGATGGTGGGAACCGTCAGTAATATCGAATCACCCCAAAGTGAAACTACTTACCTAATCGACTTAACATTATCAACGGATTTCCGTAATCTCGGCTATGTCTATGTCATCCAAAATCATCTGTTACCGGATATGGAGAAGTTGAAGGAAAATTCCGATAAATAATACTATGACCACGAGAATTGCATTATCCTACGCTTTTGGCTTGATATTCTGCATCCTTTTGCAGATAATGTTTCTCCGCAATCTGGTCTTTTTCAATTACGCTTTCTGCTTTCTCTACATAGGGGCTGTGTTGACCTTGCCCCCTGCGATGGACAAATCCCTGTATTTGTTAATAGCTTTTGTGGTGGGAATACTGATCGATACGTTTATGAATACCCTAGGGCTTAATGCGGCCGCCACCGTCTTAGTTGCATTCTTTCGAAGTAGTTGGATAAGACGCTATGAGAGAAGGGCAGGAGAGGACTTCGTTTTTTTATCATTAAGGCGAATCGGACTCCTCCCGTTTATCAATCTTTTTTTTCCGTTGATATTACTTCACTCCGCGGCATTATTTATTATAGAAGCCAATAGCCTAAACCTATTTGTCCATACCATAATCAAAATTCTCGCCAGCAGCGTATATACGTTAGTTGCGGTGTTATTATGGCAATCTTTCTCGAAATACTGACAAATTGTCTGAAAAGTTTTTTTGGCTCGACTTTTTTGTAGACTTTTGTTAGATAAAAAAACTCTTAATCGGTAAAACCTAGAGGAGGCAATTCGATGCTGGTTTTGACGTTATTTATCATTTAAGAGTAATTGTGCCTTCGTAGTAAGGCGCGCAAAGAGAGAGGATTATGTCAGTAGTCATGTCAAAAATAGTGAAAGGAGAATCAACGGACGATCAGCGTTACATAATCTTTAACCGGGAATTTCTGCCGCATATTGACTCTATGTACAATTTTGCGTACCGGTTAACCATGGATGAAGATGATGCACACGATTTGGTTCAGGATACGTATCTGAAGGCCTTTCGCTTTATAGCTTCATTCGAGGAGGGAACAAACGCGAAAGCTTGGTTATTCCGTATTTTAAAAAATAGCTTCATCAACGATTATCGGAAACGGAGCAAAGAACCCGCAAAGGTCGATTATCAGGAAATTGAAACGACCTATAATTCCGAAGACGGGGGCGAGGTTCAACATACCGTGGATTTACGTGCACATACCGTCCAGGATATGATCGGCGATGAAGTGGCCAATGCACTAAATTCACTTCCTGTGGACTTTCGGACGGTCATCATTATCTGTGACATCGAAGGGTTTACTTATGAGGAAATGGCCAAAATTCTGGACATTCCGATTGGTACCGTAAGGTCTCGCTTGCACCGTGCTCGCAATCTATTGAAAGAAAAATTGAAAAATTATGCGAGTTCGATGGGATATGACACCTAAGATGAAACTTTTTTGAGGTCTAAAGAGGTTTAACTAACAGCATGGTTATTACAGATTTCGTAAAATTGAGTTTTAAATGGATATGATGTCCAAGGGTTCGGTGGATGCGTCGCAGCAGAAAGTAGGGACGAAGTCGTCCTGTGAAAATCACGAGAATTGCATGAGAATGATTCAGGCAATTTTGGATGGGGAGGCAACCGAACAGGAAATAAACCACTTTAGGGAAAACATGGATATATGTATGCCCTGTATCAACGAATATCATTTGGTAAAATGTATCAAAGAGTCGTTGTGTAATAAGTTGGAACGAAAAACCTGCCCTGAAAGCCTGATCAACTCTATCAAACTCAAATTGGACCTGCTTTAATTCCCCGCCTTTCTAGGATTCCCTGATATTCCCGTGTCACGACAAGGTAAATTAATTATATTTTCAGCACCTTCCGGTTCAGGAAAGACAACGATTGTCCGACACCTATTGTCCGTTTTTCAGGATAAGCTGGCCTTTTCAATTTCCGCTTGCACGCGACCTCCCCGCCCTAATGAAATAGACGGGAAGGATTACTATTTTTTATCGGAAGAGAATTTCAAACATAGGATTGAAAAGGGCGAATTCGCCGAGTGGGAAGAAGTATATCCCGGAAATTTCTACGGCACTCTCCGCTCCGAAATTGAACGTTTATGGAAGGAGGGTAAGGATGTTGTGTTTGACGTGGACGTTAAAGGTGGGTTGAAATTAAAACAGGTATATGGCGATAAGGCACTCGCTGTGTTTGTGAAAGTTTCGTCAGAGGAAGAAATATATCGTCGTTTGTATTCCCGCGGGACCGAAACACCCGAATCCATGGAACGCCGCATGGCTAAGGTAAGATACGAAGCCGGGTTTCAAGATCAATTCGATACCGTTCTATTAAACGACGAGCTTTCAACCGCTTTGGAGTGTGCTACACGGCTGGTACAGGATTTTACCTCGGGAAAGGAAGTAAGGAATGAAGTGGATCCGACATGAAGCCTCCTGTAATTAAAATAATTTATTGCCCTAAATGCGGTTGGCTGCTTCGATCCTCCTGGATGGCTCAGGAGTTGCTTACCACATTCCAAGACGAATTGGGTGGCGTGACGTTATGCCCGTCCGACACATCCGGTCATTTCTCCATACACTTAGAAGAAAAACTCATCTGGGATCGCAAATCAGACGGTGGTTTCCCCGAAATAAAAATATTGAAACAACGCGTTCGAGACCTTATAGCACCCGACAAAAACCTGGGTCATTCTGACCGATGAACAACTCACGACGCTATTCCAGGACCCCCAGGTAGTTAAAGGGGGTTATATTCCGTAGTTCTTCCTTGACTTCTTCAGTAATATTCAGTTCTTCAATGAATTTTCGGATAGTATCTTGGTTGATCTTCTCCTTGGTGCGGGTCAAAGCTTTCAAAGCCTCATAGGGTTTGGGATAGCCTTCTCTCCGCAAAATGGTTTGAATCGCTTCCGCTACGACCGCCCAATTATCCTCCAAATCCTGCTTTAAAGCTTCTTCATGTAACTCCAGTTTTCCCAGCCCTTTCAAAAGTGAATTCAGGGCGATCAATTGATGCGCAACAGGTACGCCGAGATTGCGCAAGACGGTCGAATCGGTTAGGTCTCGCTGAAGTCGTGATATGGGCAATTTGGCCGAAAAATGTTCGAATAACGCGTTGGCAACCCCCAGGTTTCCTTCGGCATTTTCAAAATCAATAGGGTTCACCTTATGCGGCATAGCCGAGGAACCTACTTCTCCTTCCTTTATTTTCTGCTTAAAATAGGACATTGAAATATAGGTCCACACATCCCTACAAAGATCAATAAGAATGTTGTTTAGCCTTTTTAATGCATCGCAGGTTGCCGCCAGGTTATCGTAATGCTCAATTTGGGTGGTATATTTACTCCGCACTAGACCTAAATGACGAACGAACCGATTGCCGAAATCGACCCAGTTGACAGAAGGATAGGCAATATGATGGGCGTTGAAATTACCAGTTGCTCCACCAAATTTTGCGCTGTGTGGGATTTGAGAAAGCTGGTCTAACTGGATCGTGAGACGTTCGACAAAAACCTGGAATTCCTTACCTAAACGCGTAGGAGATGCGGGCTGCCCGTGCGTGAACGCCAACATAGGAATGTTCTGCCATTCAATGGCCGTACGACGCAGCACAAATAAAACCTGCCTAAATTGTGGCAATATAGTTTTCTCTAAGGCGTCTTTTAAGGACAATGGAATCGACGTATTATTGATGTCCTGAGAGGTCAATCCGAAATGAATAAACTCAGAAAACTGGGACAAACCTAATTTTTCAAACTTATCCTTGACGAAATATTCGACCGCCTTTACGTCGTGGTTAGTCTCTTTCTCTTTTTCTTTAATCCAAAGCGCATCATCCTCCGAAAAATTAGTGACAATTTGGCGCAGTTTGGAAAAAACGGCAGGATCCACAGCCGTCAGCTGGGGGAGGTTTTCCTCACACAGAGCAATAAAATATTCAATTTCAACTTGGACACGATACCGAATCAGTGCGTATTCTGAAAAATAGTTCGAAAGTTCGGTAACTTGATAATAATAGCGTCCGTCGACCGGAGATATAGCTTTAAGCTGTGTTAGTCCTGACATTTAATCTTATCGTTTAATTCGCCCAGATGTATCCCCTTGTCGAATGGCTTCAACTTCGTCAAGGGTACTGATGAGTGCATCTCCTTCAATGGTATGCTTGAGTGCCGAGGCCGCCACACCGAACTCAAGCGCGCGTTGCGGATCGTCAAAGGTAAGCAACCCATGGATTAAACCAGCGATGAAAGCATCCCCGCCCCCTACACGGTCAATTATCGGATTAATTTCTATGTCTTTTGTTTCAAGGACATCTGATCCGTTCCAAAGATAGGCTCTCAACAAATTATGGGTGGCACTGATCGAGGTTCTATGGGTATCCACCACAGTGGTTATGGAAGGAAAGGCAGCCTTAAATTTTTCACAACCCTCTTGAAAAGAAGCGGATTCGATCCCATAAATCTCTTTCAAGTTGATCGGATTGGCTATGACTAAATTCGTTCCGGCGGTCAGTTCGGGTAAAATATCCGAAGGTTTTTTACCGTATTTCCATAAATTGGATCGGTAAAAAATATCACCCGAAACGGTAATATTCTTTTGGTTAGCTACCTTGATCGCATCGCGTAGTGCATCGGCTGCTGCCTGTGATAAGGCCGGGGTAATTCCCGCCCAGTGAAACCAGGTGGCGTCTTTAAGAATGGTTTCCCAATCAAATTCAGCCGGGTCTAGCTCGGCAAAGGAAGAGTGATAACGGTCGTATACAATTTGGCTGGGTCGAAGCGCTGCACCAGTTTCTAAATAATACACCGCGATTCGATCTCCACCGTATCTGATTTCCGAGATATCTACCCCGTGAAATTGCAGGTACTGGGCAGCAGCTCTTCCGATGGGAGAGTCGGGGAATTTAGTGACATGCATTGTATGATGCCCCCAGTAGGCTAAGGCCGTCGTCACATTGGCTTCACCCCCCGCATAGGTAATATTGAATTGTCGGGCTTGTTCAAAGCGACCAGCTCCGGGTGTGCTTAATCGCATGAGTACTTCGCCGAAGGAAACTATTTTTCCCATAAATAACCTGGTATTTGTAGTGCGTTTATCCTAACGCTTTTTTCTAAATGCTAAATGGAGCCCAAAAATAAGAAAATTGCTGATCAGAATGGGGGCGGTTCATTATTCCGACCCCCTTTCCCAACTTTTTTCAATTCCATAGGCTAACCCTCTGAGCTCGGCTAGCCCTCTTAGGCGACCGATAGCGGTATAACCTGGGTTGATTTTTTTTGTTTGGTT
>JBAYRB010000021.1:0-12613 GCA_041676905.1 Spirosomataceae bacterium | reverse complement strand
CGCACCAGTAGAACCTGTCAAAACCCCCAAGCCGACCCAACAAAGCGAACGAGCACGGGAGGAATACGCTACCAAAATCAAAAAAAATTACAACAATTATGTCCGGGAATTTGACGGACTAATCGTCAACGAGGGTGTACTTGAAATCATGCAAGATGGAAGTTATGGCTTCCTGCGTTCGGCTGATTACAATTACCTAGCTAGCCCCGACGATATCTATGTATCCCCTTCGCAGATCAAATTATTTGGTCTGAAAACCGGAGATACTATCCGCGGTCAAATCCGTCCACCCAAAGACGGAGAAAAATATTTTGCCCTCCTGAGGGTGGAAACCGTAAACGGAAAGACTACAGAAGAAATTCGGGATCGTATCCCCTTCGAATACCTTACCCCGCTCTTCCCTGAAGAAAGGCTCAATTTAAGCACCAAACCAGACCTATATTCGACACGGATTCTGGACCTTTTCGCCCCAATAGGTAAAGGGCAACGCGGTATGATCGTAGCCCAGCCTAAGACCGGTAAAACGGTGTTACTCAAGGAGGTAGCTAATGCGATAACACGAAATCACCCTGAAGTCTATTTGATCATCTTGCTTATTGACGAGCGCCCGGAAGAAGTAACCGACATGCAGCGAAGCGTTAGGGCAGAAGTTATCTCCTCAACCTTCGATGAGCAAGCGGAACGCCATGTAAAAGTCTCCAGCATCGTCCTGGAAAAGGCAAAACGTATGGTTGAGTGTGGACACGACGTAGTCATCCTCCTCGACTCCATCACGCGGTTGGCAAGGGCGTACAACACCGTTGTACCTTCCTCAGGAAAAATCCTTTCAGGTGGGGTGGATGCCAATGCCTTGCATCGTCCTAAACGTTTCTTTGGAGCTGCCAGAAATGTTGAAAATGGAGGTTCGCTGACCATTATCGCAACCGCCTTGATCGAAACTGGCTCCCGTATGGACGAGGTTATCTTCGAAGAATTCAAGGGAACAGGTAATATGGAACTTCAGCTCGATCGCAAACTATCCAACAAACGGGTATTCCCTGCTATTGATGTGATGACTTCCGGCACGCGTAGAGAAGATCTCCTGTTAGACAAGGAAACGCTGCAAAAAGTATGGGTACTCCGCAAACATATGGCCGATATGAATCCGGTGGAAGCCATGGATTTCTTACTCACCAATATGCGCGGCACAAGAAACAACGAAGAGTTTTTGATCTCGATGAATCGATAAGTAGAATAATAGATTTTAACCCAGTGGCTATTTCTTAAAAAGGAATAGCCATTTTTTTTCTCTATTCACAACATTCATCATATTGGTAAACCTTTTTGGAGATGTGAAAAAATTAAATGTGTACCTTTTTAGTATGTTCATCCCATCCCATTATTCCTATATTTGCGTATAGTAACAGACGAAAAATAAATCAGTTGATAGCCGCCTTTAATTAAATCAATACTGCCTGAAGCCTATGAATAGCAGTAATTTTGTATGGATACTTCTACTAGTACTTTGGATCGCAGGATCGACCTGGTGGCATGTTTGTAAAATTAAACTGCTCTGCGAAGCAGGTCCTAAGGGGACAACCGAAATGCCCACGGTTACCATTCCTCCCCTGCAAATGGTTGATGGAGCCGACCTAATGGTTACTTCCGAAAAAAACTTCTCGTTTGCCAAATCGGGCCATAAAGCGAATTTTTACAATATCGCCGGTGCCGTCAACCAGGTGGTAAATTACCTTCGCCAAAACCCAGAGAAACGAGTGGTCATTACAGGCTACTATTCTCCCGATGAAATAAATGCTACGGAATGGGAAAATTTAGGACTAGCCCGAGCTGAAGAGGTGAAAACTCTTTATACCAGTAGAGGTATCGCTTCGAACGTATTTTTCACCAAGGGAAGACCTTCTGACGAGCTCGTTTTTATCCGTGACTCCCTCTGGGGCGGAATCGACCATCAGTTTATGGAGGCATTAACCCTAACGGAAACCCGATTGGCCGAAGACCAAAAATTTATCGATATTTTTAAGCCACTGGATCTTTATTTCAATACCGGCAGCTTGACCTATATCACAACCCCCGACAACGAACGTTTTTTAGAAGAAGCTCGACTCTTCCTTCAACAAAATCCCGACCATAAAATTATTTTAACGGGTCATACCGATCGAGAGGCTGACGAAACCGGCAATATGGAACTCGCACGGGAGCGAACGGAAGCTGTAAAAGCCATTCTCGAAGAATTTGGAATCGCAGCATCCCAAATTATGGTTGAAAATAAAGGGGATCAAGAACCGAAATCCTCCAATGACACGGCGGAAGGTAGGGCTGCAAACCGAAGAGTTACCATGGTAGTAAGGAATCAAAATGCGCTGTAACCCATGTTTGAACTAAATCCACATCAATTGTTAGATGCCTGGTGGCAACACTTGTTAATGGTACTGGTTTCAGCGGTATTAGGCTACATTGTGGGTTATCGGCAAGGCATGCTAGCCGTCAACCGTGTCGAAGACCAAATTGCACGGCTGAGCGTAGAGCTTGAAAAATGCCGAAAAAGCCTTATCGTAATTCAACCAGAACTAATTTCTTCCAACCTCTCACGCGTCGACGACCTCAAATTAATTGAAGGTATTGGCCCACGTATCGAAAAAATGCTCAAAGAAGCCGGAATCCAAAATTATACGCAAATGCGGAATACCCCGGTAGAAAAACTACAGGACATTGTGCGGCAATCCGGATCTATTTACAAAATGCACCATCCCGAAACCTGGCCTTTACAAGCGTCCTTAGCTGATGAAGGAAAATGGGAGGAGCTCGAAAAATTTCAAAGTGAACTCAATGGGAGCTAATGGGTTCAACGACTATAAATTTAAATCGTTATGATTTTCTTGGCACTTAATCCTTTGTCACTTCCTGTTGCTATCACGGAGATGGTCATCCTTCTTTCTCTGATAGCACTTGCGGGCTATTTGATCGGAAGATGGATTACAAAAGGACAAATGAAGCGTCTCAACGAAGTCTTGGCAACCAAAGAAAGCGAATTGAGGGAATGTCAAAACCAACTGAAAATTCCGTTACCTCGGAATACGCTGGAGACTTCTGAGACTCGGATTGTGATGGACGATTTGAAAATCATTGAGGGAATAAGTCCGACGGTTGAAAAGTTGCTGAATGAATCGAATATTTATACCTATGCCCAGCTAGCTTCAACTTCAGCCGATAGCTTGGCTGCCCTCCTGATCCAGGCCGGTCCACGTTTTCAACTCCATGACCCTACTTCCTGGCCGGTTCAGGCTGCGTTGGCTCGGGATGGAAATTGGGAAGAACTTGAATCGCTACAAGATAAACTAATTGCGGGGAGGGGGAGTCATTAATGACTGGGGCATTTCATGAGAAGTACCTTACAGAATCTTTACTGAACCAGGCGGATGCCCTGCTCTTCCAGTTGGATAATACCTTGTTTATATAAGCCTCCAATGGCTTTCTTGAAATCTTTTTTACTCATCTCAAGAAGGTTGCGTATTTGCTCGGGATTCGTTTTATCGGTCAGCGGTAAATAGCCCCCTTCTTTTTTGAGAAGATCCAGCACCACCTGTGCTTGGGTTTCAATCCGCTCATAACCGGTCTTTTCCAAAGAAAGATCTATTTTATTCCCTTCCCGTATTAATTTGACATACCCTTTCAATCGATCCCCCACGGATATGGTCCGGAATACCTCATTCCTATAAATTAATCCCACATGATAATTGTTGATGATGGCATTATAACCCAAATCAGTCCGCTCCGCTATCAGTAAGTCGACTTCATCACCTTCTTTCACCAGTAGACGCTCGTTGCTAATGTTTTGACGCCACTTTGCGGTTGCCAAAAGGCGATCGGTACGTCGGTCAAGAAAAAGGAAAACAATATGCTTCTCCCCTACTTGCATTTTGTCGACTTGTTCGTTAAAGGGAACAAAGAGGTCTTTCTCCAACCCCCAATCGAGGAAAGCCCCAAAATTATTCACATCCTTGACCTTAAGGTATCCGAATTCATTTCGCATTAAAGCCGGGGTCTCCGTTGTCGCAATAGGTCTATCCTCGCTATCCTTATATACAAATACGCGAATAACATTGCCCACTTGCATATCAGGAGTCACGTATTTCTTGGGGAGTAAAACCTCTTCCCCTTCCGGCTCGCTGAGGTAAAGCCCGACACTGGTCGATCTTTCGATTGTCAAATCATTATATTTCCCTAGAAATAACATAGTGGATTAGAAAGAGTGAGGGCAAATTTACAAACTTGCCACCAGTAACCTGCACCTTTAAAAAACTTTCGGAAGTCTTTTCGATTCCCTTTAGTTCAATTCGTTAGCCAATCGGTATAGTTCTATTTCAGCGGCCTTGGCTGCATAACTCAGGTTTACCAGTCGGTACCCTGCATCTTCGAAGCTTTTCTGTGCCTCTCGAACATCGATGATCGTAGCCTGAATCAACTCGAATCGCTGCATAGTGAGGTTTAGCAACTCTTCTGTCAGCCGATAGTTTTTAATTTCCGTTTCGAGTTGGCTCAATGCATTCTTGTAGGCATGGTAGGTCTTATAGACTTCCGATTTGAAATCCCGCTCCAGAATCTCCTTTCTCTTGCGGGCTGATTTTATTTCCACCCCTGCCGCTTGCTGCTGTCTTCGGTAAGCTTCTCCATTGTAGAGGGGTATAGAAACAGCGAGTCCAACATTAGGCCCAAACGATTGGTTTAAGAGGTTAAAACCGGCTGCACTTTGGTTGCGTGTATAATTAAGGCCGGCATTCAAACGCACTGTTGGATAGCGTTGTGCCGCAATTTCACGTTGGACTAACTCGCTGATGCGTATTTGGTTTTCAGACGCTCTAATCTGTCTGTTTTTAGCGGTTTTTTCCAAGAATTCGTTTAAATCCAAATCTTTGGATACTATGATCGTATCGGCAATTTCCAATTCAATGGATGGATCTTCAGACATTAATCGTAGCAGTTCTGTTTTGGCGACATCGACAACCAACTTTTGGTTCATCATCAACTGCTTGGCCGTATTAATATCGATTTGAGCTTGATAGATATCTGCATTATTAGCCAGACCAGCCGATCGCCTAGCCTCCAATATTTCGAGACGCTTCTCAGAAGCCAAGATCGATTGGACAATCGTTTTTACATAACTTTGTTGCCGAACAATATCGTAGTAAGCGGTGGAGACATCCGCTATCAAATCCTGAATTTGTGCCAACAACAGTTCTTCATTTTGTTGTTTTAACTCCTCCAATCTCCTTTTAGTAGAAACAATCCGGTGTCCATTGTAAAGGACTAAAGAAGCTACCACCCCAGAACTCAGGTTGTTTCCCGCTGCACCATCGCGTTCAATATTGGTGCCGTTTTGTAGCTTCTGACGGATATTCATTACCTGTTGGGTGTTGCCCAGCGTAGCATTAACCGTGGGCAATCCTCCGGCTACGCCGTAATGATTCATCAATTCTGCCGCTTCGACATCGTTGCGCGCAATTTGGATTTCAAGACTGTTTTTGAGGGCAATTGCAATAGCATCGTCCAAGGTAAGTTGGACTGCATCCTGGGAAAAGCCCGTAATCGTCGTCATTCCGCAAACGAAAATCAGGGCTTTTTGGGCGAATCTGTGAAAATTCATAGTGTTATTTAATGCCGGTAATGGATTCTAGTTCCGGTTCCAGCTCAATTTCTTCTATTTTTTCTTTTTTATCTTTTCGAGCGATATAGGTATATACTGACGGGATGACCAGAAGTGTCAATATCAGCGAGAAAGCAAGCCCACCCACGATGACTACCCCTAGCGGCACACGGCTGGTAGCAGCTGCCCCAAACCCAATGGCAATAGGTAATGCACCGAAAGCCGTTGCGAGAGTGGTCATGAGAATAGGCCGTAAACGCTGAGTCGCTGCTTCGATCACTGCGTCTATCAGGGGTATTCCTGCCTCTCGTTTTTGATTAGTAAATTCAACAATTAGGATACCGTTCTTCGTAACCAGACCGATCAACATAATCATCCCAATTTGTGAGAAAATATTAATGGTATGGCCGAAAATATACAACGACAACAAAGCTCCCGCAATGGCAAGCGGTACAGTAATCATGATTGTAAACGGATCCCGGAAACTTTCAAATTGAGCGGCAAGTACTAGGTAAATTAGAACCAACGCCAAGGAGAAAGCAAACATCGTATTGGACGAACTTTCTTCGAAATCCCGCGATGGTCCGGAAAGTGATGTTTGGAAGGTCTCATCCAACACCCGATCTGCAATTGCTCTCATGGCCGCTACCCCATCACCAATGGTTTTTCCCTCGCTTAAAGAAGCGGAAATGGTAGCACTTTTGTAACGGTTGTAACGATATAAGGTAGGCGGCCCGCTGGATTCGGTAATATGTACCACCGACATCAAGGGTATATTTTCACCACGGTTGTTACGTACATAGAGTTTGGAAATATCTGCCGGCTTGTTGCGGTCGTCGTAATCGACCTGACCAATTACCTGATATTGCATTCCGTTCATCAAGAAATAAGCCATCCGCCTACCACTAAAGGCAGCCTGGATGGTCTCGGCAATATCGGCGGTCGATAACCCGAGATCCCTCGCCTTCACCCGGTCGATTTCGATGTGGACTTCAGGTTTATTGAACTTCAAATTGACGTCGACATTACTGAAGGTTGGGTCGTTATTTGCTTCCTCCAAAAATTCGGGTATGGCTTCCTGCAGTTTATCGAAGTCTAAATTCTGCAAGATAAACTGGACGGGCAACGCGCCTCGCGACCCCAACCCTACTGCAATGGTTTGTTCTTGTGTGGCGAGTATTCGGGCACCATTAAATTCCCTGAGTTTCCGCGTAATCTCCTGGGCAATTTCATTTTGACTCCGCACCCTTTCATTAGCTGGAACAAGACCGATCCGCGCCATTCCACTATTTGATCCCGTACTCCGCATATTGGGAGTGGAAGAAAACACAAAAGTGCGCTCGGGAATAGAATCGTTCAAATAGGCGGTTAGTTCATCGGAAATAGCCTGCATTTGCATGTAGCTAGTACCTTCTGGGGCGGTTAACGAAAATCGAATGGTATTCCGATCTTCCATAGGAGCTAGCTCGGTCTGCAGGTTGGTGTAGGTGAAATAGATAATCCCTAAACAGGTAATTATAATTAGCCAGGCTATCCATCGCACCCGCATAAATGATTTCAAAAACCGGTTATAACCGGTCTCCATTCCTTCGAAAAAGGGTTCTGTCTTACGATAGAACCACCCTTTACCGGTATTTTTCCGATGCAAATAGATATTCAGTACAGGCGTGATGGTCAGTGAAACAAAAGCAGAAATCATAACCGCTGCTGCCAATACCACACCAAATTCCCGGAATAAGCTACCTACAAAACCCTCGAGGAAAATTACCGGTAGGAATACCACCGACAAGGTCAATGAAGTGGAAATAACCGCAAAGAATATTTCTTTACTTCCTTCGATTGCCGCTTTACGGATGGGCATTCCCTCTTCTAGCTTTCTAAAGATATTCTCCGTGACCACGATACCATCGTCCACCACAAGGCCGGTCGCTAGCACGATACCGAGAAGTGTCAGGATGTTGATGGAAAAACCACATAGGTACATGACGAAGAAAGTACCAATCAAGGATATCGGAATATCGATCAATGGACGGACGGCAATAACAAAGTCACGGAAGAAGAACAGGATGACCATAACCACAAGTATGAAGGCAATTACCAGGGTCTCTTCCACTTCTTCAATACTTTGACGAACCAAACGTGTATTGTCGACGAGTACTTCGAAAGTAATGTCCGACTTATTCGTTTCGACGATCTCTTTTAGCCGTTTGTTGAATTCGTCTGAAATTTTGACATAGTTCGCACCGGGTTGTGGAATTACGGCTAGACCTACGGAATAGATTTCATTGAACTTCCAAGCTTGTTCTTCTACCTCTGGACCTAGTTCGACACGGGCTACATTTTCAAGTCGGACGATACCGGTTGAAGCGTCTTCCTTAACAATCAATTTATTGAAATCCTCCTCGGTAGTTAGCCTCCCCATCGTCCGAATCGTGAGTTCGGTGTTTTCACCGTAAATTTTTCCGGCGGGGAGTTCCACATTTTCGGCGGAGAGGATGCGGCTGATATCGTTAAATGTGACGTTGTAGGCAAGCATCTTGTCGGGATCCAGCCAAATACGCATGGCATATTTTTTCTGGCCAAATATGTTCACCGCACTCACCCCATTGATGGTTTGTAGCCTTTGCTGCAGGACATTTTCTGCGTAATCGCTTAATTCCATCAGCCCTTTGGTCGGACTCTGAATCGCTAGAAGCAAAATAAAATCACTATTGGCGTCGGACTTGATCACCACCGGTGGAGCGTCTATGTCCTGGGGGAGGTTCCGAAGAGCCTGGCTTACTTTGTCCCGTACGTCATTGGCAGCCTCTTCTAGGGGCACATCCAAATTAAATTCTACGGTGATATTGCTGGATCCGATTTGAGAGGTTGAGCTGATAGCCCTGATTCCTGGAATCCCGTTGATGACTTTTTCCAGCGGCTCGGTGATCTGGCTTTCGATCACATCGGCATTGGCACCCACGTAACTCGTGCGTACGTTGACCATCGGAGGATCGATCGCAGGGTAGTCCCGGAGCGATAGATAGGAATAGCCTATCCCACCGAAGAGAACGATGGCCAGGTTCATGACAATGGCCAGTACCGGGCGCTTAATGGACAACTCAGATATATTCATAAGTACCGTCCGATTTTAAAAGGTTAAGTTCCTTATTCTAAACGAAAGTTATAGCGAAGCTTCTATAATTGACTCAGGATCTATGACATCTCGTATTTCTACTGGACGCCCCGGACGAGCAAATAGAACCCCACTCACCACGATGGTATCCCCAACTTCAATCCCACTGGTAATTTCGACCATACTACTTTGCCGTATCCCCGTTTCCACATCTATCTTTTCGGCTTTCCCATTTTTTACGACAATGACTTTCTTAGATTTGGCTTCGGGAATGATACTATTGGTGGGAATCTGGATCGAATGCCGCATTTCTCCTAATCTTAAATACACTTTGGCAAATGAGCCCGGACTTGCCGCATCGTTTTTCGACATCATGGCTCGCACCATTATGTTACGTGAACTGACATCTACCTGAGGTTCAATGGCTATAATTCGCGCCGGAATCCGGGGATTTTCACCAATCCCCCTCTTATCTACCACCACATCGACCGTCGAGCCTATCCGCAAATACTCGATGTATTCCTCCGGTACATTAAAATCAACTTTCAATTGGCTGGTCTCCTGCATGGTTGCAATGACCGTTGATGTGGTGATATAGGCACCATTACTTACTTGGCGAAGCCCTACCCTGCCTGTAATGGAGCTTTTATCACGGTTTTGTCGATCAAGGCTTGCGTAATCTCCAAATCCGCCTTCAGACTATTAACCTGGTTTAGAGCTAAGTCGTAGTCGGCCTGGTTGACACCATTAACCGCTAAGAGCTTAGCGAGACGTTGTTCGGTGAGCTCGGCAATTTCGAGTTGTACTTTGGTTTTCTTAAGTTGAGCCTGCAAATCCGCATCATTGATACGGGCAATTATTGTCCCTTCTTGAATGATTTTCCCCTCGGGCACATTCAAGTACACCAGCCTTCCGTTGGTTTCCGGCATTAACTCTACAAATTCATTGGACAAAATGGATCCATTTAACTCCAAATCCGACGATAATCCACGCTTTTCAGCGATCATTACATCCACGATCGGAGGTAATTGAGGAGGTCTATTGAATGTATCTTTTTTTTCCGAACATGCGATGTTGGCAATAACTAAAATAGCCAGCGATAATTTTAATCTCATAGGGGTTATTCAGGGTAGGTTTTAACACAACCGAATGTTAAGAAACTGATCTAATTCTTAAATGAAACAGTCGGATCTATTACACTTAATATCGTATTACATTTAAGTTCCGTCTCTTTCCATTCTTCTTCCGGAACCGAGTCTCCGGTGATGCCAGCTCCGGCAAAAAGGGTTATCAAACCGTTTTTCACTCTCAAAGTTCGTAAATTAACATATAAGTTTGTGTCGTTTTCTATGTTTACTGGACCCCAATAGCCCGAGTAAAACGACCGATCATAGCCTTCCAAAGCCGAAATTAAATCCAGAGCCTTTTCTTTCGGCATTCCGCAAACCGCTGAAGTTGGGTGTAACAAACGAAGCATTACCGAGCCTAATTCAGGGAAGTTAGCGGCATTCATATCAACTTCAAATTCCGATTTAAGATGATAGAGGTTCCCTGCTTTAGAAGATCTCGGTCCGGTTTCTATATACTCACGTAATCGAATCCGTTTGAAACATTCGATGATGTATCGACTTACAATCGCCTGTTCCTCAATCTCTTTTTCCGACCACAAAACTTTCAACCGTGGTTTAATTCTCCCATCCGGACCGGTTGCCGACTGGGTACCTGCCAAGGCAACTGTTTTAAAAGTTTTTTGCCCCGATACTCCTACTAAAATTTCGGGGGATGCCCCCAACCAGACTTCCTTCAGATGTGGTAAATGGACCATCGAAACAAAAGCAGCAGGATAGGCGGCTTCCAATTTCAAAAAAGCCTTAACAAGATTAAAGTTGCCGTCTGTTTCAAACTCTGTCGTACGCGAAAGCACCACTTTAAACAGTTGGCCCGCACGCACAGCATCGGATCCTAATTGGACGATTCGCTGAAAACGCTCTTTTTCCCCTTCTCTTTCCCTTAATAACAAATGGGCGTCCGAAGTATCTGGATGGGATTTAGCTTCTTTTTGTAGGGAAGTCGCGGTTTGAAAAATCTTACTAGAAAATGGGGTTTCTTCAAGGGAGCTAAAATCGACGTCCGTTTGACCTACTGGAAAAGCGAAATTGAGATCTGCCTCTAAAAAGTAGGCGGTGGGAATTTCCGACTGGAGAAAAGGTGCCATGAGATACCCACTGTTTAACTTTTCTAAATCGGGGACGACTTGATTGGGGACTACCTTCTGCGAAACAATTAATCGTACCTTATCCGTGTTAGGTAAACGCCATATCGCTACTGGGAAACCTAGTTTAAGGGCAGCTTCCCATATATATTCAACCGTGGCTACTTGTTTTGCTAAAGAGTTGCAGGTAACAGTAGCTGAATTCTCCTCTTTAATCATTTAGTAATCTCGTATTTTACAAATCTAAAAATATTTGCCGGCCTGAGTGATATCATGGCTCAAAATGGCGACGCAATAACATTTATTAACAATTAATTTCTTACCCGAAAGTGCTGTTTTCACAAGGCTGAATTGGTAGATTAATTGTTACGTATGGATAACACTTTACCAGCCTTTTTTATTCCATTTACAGTCATTCGAGTCGCTTACCACTCATCGTCCTGAGGAGTGAGGGGGGTGGGATAAATCGGAATTAGAAGCGTCGTATAGTAGATTATGTCAAATAATTAGATCGTTACAGATTAGCAAACATAGACGTACTCTAGACCTATTTGAGGGGAAGTTGAAAGCAAAAAAATGACTATACTTCAACTTGCTGAAGTATAAAATGACGTCGAAAAAATTTTACGTTTAGAACCTAAAAAGGTTTGCCTAGAAAGTGAATTAATCCAGTACAGCTACGGTCAAACGGCTGATACACACCAATTTACCCTCGGCTGTTGTAATCCGTATATCCCAGATATGGGTACTCCTACCAATGTGGATGGGGGTGACTTTTCCAACTACTTCACCACTATGAACCGCTCTGACGTGATTAGCATTAATCTCCAAACCCACCACCTTCTTTTGAAGGGGCTTTTCGATCGAAAGATAGGAAGCTACGCTACCCAAGGTCTCAGCTAAAACCACCGACGCTCCGCCATGTAACAGCTTCATAGGCTGATGAGTACGGTGATCGACCGGCATCTTGGCCACTAGAAAATCATCTCCGATTTCCGTAAAAATAATCCCAATATGCTCGGCAATGGTACCGCTACTCATAGAATTTAATTCATCCAAAGTAGGTTTTCCTATGAACATAATATAAAATTAGTTAAATTTACATCGTCAAAATTGTGGAGTATTTAGTATTTTTCCAAATTTTTTATTAAAAAAATACAAGTTTGAGAAAAAAGAATATTTATCTGATCCGACACGGCGAAACTGACTTTAATCGCATGGGGGTCGTACAAGGAAGTGGCATCGATGCCGAGCTCAATGAAATGGGTCAAGCCCAAGCCGATGCGTTCTACGATGTATACGGTCATATACCCTTCGATAAGATTTATATTTCGGAGCTAGTCCGAACTCGTCAATCGGTGGAAAAATTCATTCGCTCCGGTATTCCATATGAATCTTTTTCAGGACTGAATGAAATATCTTGGGGTATCTACGAAGGAACAGCCCATACCCACGATAATGATAATGCTTATGCATTACTCCTCGAAAAATGGAAAAATGGTCGGGTAGACCAAGCTTTAGAAGGCGGTGAAAGTCCCGTTCAGGTTAAAAACAGACAGTTACCCGTACTGAGGCATATTTTGTCGAAACACGATGAGCAAAATATTTTGATCGCAACACACGGCCGAGCCATGCGCATATTGCT